>JAGNNA010000469.1 GCA_017990895.1 Reyranella sp. | reverse complement strand
GGGTAATGGTGCTGGCGGGCCAGGTCGCGGCTGAGCATCACGTGGCCGTCGAGGATGGAACGCATGGCATCGCCCACGGGGTCATGGATGTCGTCGCCCTCGATCAGCACCGTGAAGAAGGCGGTCATCGCGTTGATCTCGGACCAGCCGGCGCGCTCGCAGAGGCGGGGCAGCGCGGCGAACGTGGACGGCGGATAGCCCTTGGTCGTAGGAGGCTCGCCCGCCGCCAGGCCGATCTCGCGCAGGGCCATGGCATAGCGAGTGGCCGAATCCATCATGAACAGCACTTCGTGGTCGCTGTCCCGGAACTGCTCGGCGATCGTCATGGCTGTGTCGGCGCCCTTCGCACGCATCACGGCGCTCTCGTCCGAGGTGACGACCACCACCACGCTGCGCGCCAGGCCTTCGGGGCCCAGGTCGCGCTCGATGAACTCACGAACTTCGCGGCCGCGTTCGCCGATGAGCGCCAGGACGTTGACGTCGACCCGGGCCTGCCGGGCCAGCATGCCCATCAACACGGACTTGCCCACGCCGCTGCCGGCAAAGATGCCCATGCGCTGGCCGCGGGCCGTCGTGATCATGCTGTCGATGGAGCGGATGCCGGTGGAGACAGCGTCGGTCACGCGCCGTCGGTGCATGGCGCTCGGCGGTGTCCCGCCCAGCTTCACGCGCGGCAGCGAACCGAGGCCGGGGCCGCCGTCGAGGGGACGCCCGAGCCCGTCGACCACGCGCCCCAGCAGCGCCGGCCCGACCGGGACGGTAAGGTGGCTCGCCAGGATCGTCGCCCGGCAGCCCGGTGCGATGCCGCGGGCCTCCTGGTAGGGCATCACCAGCAGGCGGTCGTCACGGAAGCCGACGACCTCGCACAGGACAGGTGCCCCGTGGCGGCCGGTCTCGATGCGGCACAACGAACCGACGGGCGCACCGAGATCGGCCACCTCGACGATCATGCCGACGAGATTAGCCACGCGCCCCACCGCGCGGCCGGGGTCGGCCAGGTGCAGCCGGTCCTCGAGATCGGCCCAGTCGAGGCTCATGGCTGGCCGCCCAGGGAGTCACCGGCCCGGGTGGTCACGGCTTCCTCGATGATCTCGGCAAGCACTTCCAGCTGGCCGGCGATGGTCAGGTCCCATTCGCGACCGTCGGAGCGGACGCGGCAGTCGCCGTCGGCCAGGCGGCGATCGTCGGATACGACCGCGATGTTGAGGCGTGCGCGAAGGTCGGATTGGTCGGCCAGCCAGACCGCGTCGCGAGGGCTGACAAATACCTGCAACGGTTCGGCGGCCTGCTGCTTGAACAGGATCGTCTCGATGGCGCGGGTAAGGACGGAATGGTCGACAGCCACCGAACCGCGCACGATCTTCTCGGCGATCCGGATGGCAAGACGCGCGGCGCCGGCGGCGGCGGCCGATAGATCGGCCTGCACCACGGACTCGAGATCGCGGGTCCACGCCGCGAGGCTTGCCGCGGCCTCCTGCTTCGACTCGGCCAACTGCGAGGCGAACGTGTCCGCGAGCGACTTCTGGCGCTCCTCGTAGGTGCCGGCGACGTCCTGCTCGGCCAATTCGTACAGGTCGGCGCGTTCACGCCGCGTCAGCGTGGCCAGCAGGGAATGAGGGTCGGTATACCCGGTCTCGCGCTGGAACTGGAGCGGCTCGCCCTCCACGGCGGCATCCGCCGCGGTGGCGGCGCCGTCGGTTCCCCGGAACACGAGTCCTGCTGCCGGCGAGGCCGGCCCGTCGTCAGCCGCGAACGGCTCAGGACACCATTTCTGCATCCTTGCCGCCCTTGCCGAGGGTGATGGTGCCGGCTTCCTCCAGGCTCCGGATGACTTCCACGACGCGCTGCTGGGCTTCCTGGACCTCGGAGAGCTTGACCGCCCCCATCAGTTCCATGTCCTCCTGGATGCCCTCGCCGGCGCGCTTGGACATGTTCTTGAAGACCTTCCGCCGGATCTCGTCGGTGGCGCCCTTCAGCGCCATCGTCAGCTCCTTGCCGTCGATCTCCTTGAGGACTTCCTGGATGTGCTGGTCGCTCATCAGGACGACGTCCTCGAACACGAACATGAGGTTGTTCACCTCGTTGGCCACCTCGTCGTCGATCTCGCGCATCTCGTCCAGGATCTCCTGCCAGACCTCGCGCTCGATCTCGTTGAGGATCTCCGCCACCTGCTTCTTGCCGCCGTACTTCGAGTCCTTGGCCGCAACCTCGCCCTGGAGCTGGCCGGCCAGCACCTTCTCGACGGCCTTGAGCGTCTCGGGATGCGGCGCCTCGAGCACCGCCATCCGGTGCGCGACGGTCCCCTGCATCTCGGCCGGAAGCAGCTGCAGGATCGGGCCGCTGCTGCGCGGGTCCATGTGCGCGAGAACGACCGCGATCGTCTGCGGGTGCTCGTTCTTCAGGTAGTTCGCGATCGTCAGCGGATCGACGGCGCGCAGGCTCTCGAAGTTGTTGATCTCGCTGTAGCTCGTGACGCGGCTGAGCAGCGACGTGGCCTTGTGGGTGCCGAACCCGGCTTCGAGGATCTGCTTGGCTGTCTCTTCGCCGCCGAAGCCGATGCCGGAGATCTGGCTGCTCATCTTGATGAACTCGCTGAGGACCTTCTTCTTCTCCTCGAACGTGACATGGCCGATGGATGCGATATTGTGGGTCAGCTCTTCCACCATGGATTCGGGCAGCTTTGCCATCACGCGGCCTGCCACATCAGGCCCGAGCGACATCAGGAAGACGGCGGCCTTGCGTACCGACTGCTGTTTCACGTCAGTTACCCACCGCTTCCCGGCTGTTGCCTGAGAGGTCGATCTCGCGGATCCAGCTCTGGATGACCTCGGCCACCCGTTCCGGATTGTCCGCCGCGTAGTCCCGGATATCGCCCATGACCTGGTCGTTGAGGTCGGGGATGCCGTCGAAGTGCTCGAGTTCCTCGGCAGGCGCCGCCGGCGCGCCGCGGGCAGGAGTACCGGCGCGGGCCGCTGCGACTGCCGCCTTGCCGCCGGTTGCCTCGCCGCCGGTGACCAGCTTGCCGAGGGTGCGGCGCACGCTCAGCGCCATGACCACGAGCATGATCACCAGCAGCACCTTGCCGCCGTACTCGGTCACCAGGCCCATCCAGTCGGTGAGCGGCGTGGCGCCGGCAGGCTCTTCCATCTGCCGGAACTGCATGTTGACGACCTCGATCTGGTCGCCGCGCATGGCGTTCAGGCCCACCGCGGTCTGCACGATGCGCCGCAGCTGGCCCAGTTCGTCCTCGGTCAGCGGCGTGTAGGTCGGCTCGCCCTCGCCGCCGGGTGCTGGCTCATAGTGCCCATCGACGAACACCGAGACCGACAGGGTGCTGATGCCGCCCGTCTGCCCCACGATGTGTTCGACTGTCCGGTTGATCTCGTAGTTGGTCGTGCTGTTCTCGGTGGTGCCGCCGGTCGACGGGTCGACTTCCTCGTTCCGGACCTCGCTGCGGACCACGGTCGAGGCGGGGTCGTAGATCTCGCGCT
>JAGNNA010000468.1 GCA_017990895.1 Reyranella sp. | reverse complement strand
TACCGTGTACTGGCAGGCATCTACGACCGCGAGGGCGGCACGCGCTGGCCAGCCACTCGCGACGGGCAACCCGCGCGAGATGACCTCGTGCCGTTGATGACGTTCACCCTGCCCGAGTCGCCGGTTGTGTTCAGGGCATTCCTGCCGGTCGTCAGCGTTGTCAACGTGCCCTAGAGGCACCCACAAAACCGTGAATTGAAATGCCCCGCCTCGGCTTGCGCCAGGGCGGGGCATTTCAATACGGACAAAGCCCTTAAAGTCGACTTAAGCCGCCCGCGCACACGACTTAACGCGCAGGCCGTAGGCTCTTTTGGAAAAGGAAAGATATGAATACCCAAAAAGCCATCACCCTGTCCGTATTCGCTGCCGCGCTGCTGAGCGCCTGTGGGGGCGCCGCCGCTCCCGCCCCAACCGTCGTCCCCGCCGCCCGACCCACCCTGCCCCCGCCAACGGTGGCAGCAGCGGCGCCTGCCGCGAGCAGCGTCAAGTTGCCCGCCGTTGACCCGCTCAAGATCACGGGCAACATCGTCACCGCGGGCAGCTCAACCGTCTTCCCGCTGTCGCAGCGGATCGCCGAGATCTTCAAGGACGAGGGCTACAAGGGCCAGATCACCATCGACAGCATCGGCACCGGGGCCGGCTTCGAGCGCTTCTGCAAGGGCGAGACGGACATCTCCAATGCCAGCGCGAAGATCAGCGCCGCCCAGACTGACGCTTGCAAGAAGAACAACATCGAGCCGGTCGAATTCCGGGTCGCCACCGACGCCCTGGCTGTGGTCATGGACAACGAGAGCCCCTTTCTCAAGTCGCTGACCGTGGCCCAACTCGGCAACATCTTTTCGGGGACCTTCAAGACCTGGGATCAGGTCGACCCGACCTTCCCGAAGGAGAAGATTATCCTGTTCAGCCCGGGAACGGATAGTGGCACCTTCGACTACTTCGTCGAGCGGGTGCTCAACAAGGACAAGAAGGCGATTCTCAATGCCAATCCGCAGTTGAGCGAGGACGATAACGTTCTCGTGCGCGGCGTGGAAGGCAGCCAGTATGCGATTGGCTACTTCGGATATGCGTACTTCGACGCCGAGCGCAAGCGCCTCAAGGCGATCTCCATCGACGGCGTCGAGCCAAACCGCGAGAACGTCGACAACGGCAAGTACCCCCTGGCCCGACCGCTCTTTCTGTATAGCGCCGCGAAGATCATGAAGGACAAGCCCCAGGTGGCGTCATTCATCAACTTCTATGTCAATCGCGTCCCGGATGCCCTCAAGAAGGTCACCTACTTCCCGGCCCCGGCCGCCGACACCGACAAGGCCCGTCAGAACTGGCTGGACGCGGTGAAGTAAGCGCGAGGGGAGAACGCACGGCGCATGCAGGCGGCATTTGCCGTGCCATCGCGCGCAACCGCACGACGCGGCCTCAGCGACTCGGGGAACCGGTGGATAGAACATCTGTGCTACAATCCCGAGCCGCTGAGGCATTCGCATGTCTTCTCCGGCCATCTGGACTCCCGAACAGGTTCTGGCGCTCGCGCCCGACGCAGCGTCGGCGAAAGCGGGGAGGGAGCTGTCCCAGGCCCGAAAGTGGTTGAGCCTGGGCCGGTCCGAAACCACGCTGTGGGGCGAACTCCAGGGAAGCGCCAAGGAGCCCTACCGCGCCTGCGTGGACCTGGGCGAAACCGCCTTCAGTTGCACCTGCCCGAGCCGGAAGTTCCCCTGCAAACATGCCCTCGGCCTCCTTCTCGCAATAGCGCAGCAGCCCGGCGCCGTCGACAACGCGGAACCACCGGCGTGGGTGGTCGCATGGATCGAGGCGCGTCGGACGCGTGCGCAGAAGAAGACCGAGAAGGCTGAATTGAAAGCCAGCGACGTGATCGACCGGGCGGCGCAGGCGAAAAGGGTCGAAGCGCGCGAGTCAAAGGTCGGCGCGGGTGTGGCCGATACGTTGCGCTGGTTGACGGATCTTGCTCGGATGGGCCTGGCCGAGGCGCAGAGTCAGCCGCTTGAATTCTGGCAACGTTTATCGGCCCGTCTCATCGACGCCCAGGCACCCGGACTGGCCAGCCAGGTCATTGAGTGCGGATCAGCGGCGGCGTCTGGTGACGGGTGGCAGGATCGCATGCTCGAGGCCACGTCCCACATGTATGCGCTGGCGACTGGCTACACCCGCCTGGATGCGCTGCCGGCCGATACACAGGCCGATATCCGAAGCGCCCTGGGCTGGACGGTTGATCAAGACGCTCTGCTGGCGCAACCCGGCGTTCGAGATGAATGGTTGTCGCTCGGCAATCGGGTCAACGACGCCAATCCCCTTGCAGCCAGAGCACCGCTGCGCACCCGCCGCGCCTGGCTGTTGGGGCGCAAGACCGGGCACGCTGCCCTGCTATTGAGCTTCGCAGTCGGCGCGCAGTCATTCGAGGCCGCCGTCCCCGCCGGGGCCGAAATGGATGCCGAGCTTGTCTTCTACCCCGGCGCGGCCCCGATCCGGGCGCTGGTCAAGCACCGTTTTGGCGCAAGTTTCGGCCCGTCCCCGTTCGGGTTCGGATCGATCGAGGTGAACCTGGCGGCATATGGCGAGGCGATCGCCGCCAATCCGTGGCTGCCTCAGCATCCCATGCGCCTGGACGCCGTCTCGCCCACCCGGTGGAGAAACGCATGGCATGTCTGCGATACCACCGGTGACGCGCTCCCCGTATCGCCGCGCTTTGTCGAGATCTGGAAGCTTGTTGCGCTGAGCGGGGGACTCCCGCTTGCTCTCTTCGGCGAATGGGATGGCGAGACGCTGTATCCGATCTCGGTATGGGCCGACGGGCGGACGGTGGTGCTCTGAGATGTGGAGCGAACTGGTTACCCTTGCGGTTGTTGGAACCGCCCGAAACGGGTTCCGAATCCCGGCCAGCGCGGGTCCGCTCTCGCCCGTATTCGCTCAGCTCGCGGATGCGCCAGCCGAGCACGCGCTGCTCGCGGCAGCGGCCCTTGTCACTCAGGCAAGGCGCGCCGGGCGCAAGCCAGATCGGCCGGACGCGAGGATCCCGACCGCTGCGCCCGAAACCGCGCGGCCCTGTGGCAGCCATGCGGCGAGCCACCTCGTTTTGCTGCTGGACATGGCCGAGGATCAACGTCTCGCCGAGTGGCTCGATCGCGCCGCTGCACTCGGTTTGCGCATCCCGCCTGAGCACCTGCCGGCTTTGCTCGAAGCAGGCAAGGCGAGCCGCGCGCTTCGGACCCGGATCGTGAAGGTCGCCGGGCAACGCGGCCGCTGGCTGGCTGCGCAAAACGCCGAATGGCGCTATGCCGCCGGCGATGACGACGACGACGCGCTATGGCAGACCGGCGGCGCGGAGACACGCCTGATCCTTTTTGAAACGTTGCGCCAATCCGATCCGGCGCGGGCGCGCGCCTTCCTCGCGCAGACCTGGCGGCAAGAGTCGACCGATTTCAAGGCCAGGGCCGTGCCACTCCTGAGCAACGGACTCAGCGCCGAGGACGAGCCGCTCC
>JAGNNA010000467.1 GCA_017990895.1 Reyranella sp. | reverse complement strand
TGCAGATCCACGGCGGCTACGGGTTCTGCAAGGAATACGATGTCGAGCGCTACTACCGCGATGTTCGTGTCACGCGTATCTACGAAGGCACCAGCGAGATCCAGCGCCTGGTGATCGCGCGGAAGCTGCTGGCCGGGCAATAAGCCAAACGGTACAGAGGCGGGCTGCCGGTTACGCCGGCAGCCCGCTAGTTCCGGGATCGTGTTGTCCGGATATTCTCTGCCAGTTCGTCCCAGACAGACTGCAGTTCTTCCCGCAGTCGGGGACGCTCGGGAGCGTCAGCCTCGCGGAACTCCTGGCACTTTGCCATCGCAATCGCGTGCAGTGCCTTCAGGACATCCAATCGCATGAGCGATTCGAATCCGGGTACTCGGCCTGTGGCCGCGAGTCCGGCTGCGCGCCGTTCAATGTACTCCTGCCAGCGCCCGAGCTGGGCTTCCATCCGGTCGACTGCGGCTTCCATGGTGCGCTGCTCCCATCGGCTGAAGGTCAGACGCGGTGGGACTCGCGCACATAGGTTTCCTTGGCGGCGGCGAAGGCTTCGCCGACGGCTCCGGCCTGTCGTTTGGCGCTGTCGCTGATCACGTGACTGGCCCCTTCGACGGTGGACTTGGCCTGGTCGACGGCCGCCGCTCCCTTGTGGGCGACGCGCGCGCCGGTCTCGCGGATGCGCTGGCGCGTGACTTCACCCTTGTCGGGAGCGAGCAGCAGGGCGGTGATGCCACCCACGGCAGCTCCGAGCGCGAAGGCAAGTGCGGTGTTTCTGGAAGTCATGTCAGACTCGACTTTCCTCGTTGGACTGGACATAGATCCCGGGCTCGCGGTATGCGTCCCGGCGATTGTGCAGGAAGACTGCCATTCCGACGCGTGCCGCCGTGAGCACGGCTCGCGCGCGCAGGGTCGCCTGTGAGAGTTGGCGAACCCCGTCGATGACGGGCTGGGATGCGGCGCGCAATTCCTCGGTGAAGTTCTCCGCGGTGCCCGTCATGCGCCGGGCCGATTCACTGATGCCGCGCAGTTCGGCGATCTGCACTTCCAGGTCCTCGAGGATCTGGGCATACCGCGGACGTGCGGCCTCCAACCACTGCACGATGGCTTTCATTCTCGCAACGAGCGGGCCGAGCCCCATCAGCAGGCGCAGCATCAGCAGCGAGAACAACAGCGCCGCAATGGCGATCATCGACCAGACGACGTACATGAAGATCGGGTCCACTGGGTCCTCCTCGTTGTCGGCGACGATTGACGCCTGCCGCCGCTGATCCTCTGTCATGCCCGCCGGCGGCGGGACGCGATCATCACCATGACGCCGCTGACGAGCACGACCAGGCCGAAGGTCGCCGGCAAGGCCATCTCGCGGTATCGGGCCGGCGAGACCCGGTTGGTCTGCATCTCGACCAGTTCGCGGTTCCAGCTGAAGTGCCAGATCCCGAAGATGACCATGAGCACGCCCAGTGCGGCCAGTGCGGTGCCGACCGCGCCCGACTGGTTGAGGCCCTTGTTCGTGTAGTTCCAACCCATGGCTCTCAACCTCCTTCGGGGGCCGCTAGATCGGGCGGCGTCCCTGGATCACGCGAATGAGGACCGCGACGATCGCGAGCACGAGAAGAATGTGGATGAAGCCGCCCATGGTGTAGGACGTCACCAGTCCGAGGAGCCACAGAACGGTCAGGATGACGACGATGGTCCAAAGCATTTCGCACCTCCGGGTCAGGTCTCGCCGGGAGGGGCGCCGGGATGCGGCGCCCGCCCACGCGCGTGACTAGTGGTAGAACGTCCAGCCGGCCGTGAGCTTCACGTCGGGCACATCGTTGAGACTGAGCTTGAGCTCCAGGAAGAACCGGTCGCCGTTCGAGAGTCCCTTCTCGATGCCGCCGAGGGCATTGAGCGCCAGGTCCGTCTCGGAGATGTTGTGGTCGCCGGTGTCGTAGCTCTTGATGTTCGCGCCGATGCCGCCGCCCAGGTACGGGCTCCAGGCATCCCACTGTTCGTTGAAGCGGTATGCCGCTTCGGCGTTGATCGCGAACAGCTTCTCGCCGTCGGCAAGCCCAAGTTCGACGTTGGGCTGGAAGCGCACGTGTTTGGCAAAGTTGCCGAAGTCGAGATGGGCGCCGAAGTGGAACTGGTCGGGTTCGAACGACAGGCCCACCCTCGGACCCCAGCCGCGAAAGCCGATGTCGGAGTAGGGGTCGCCCGTGGATCCGGCGGCTCCGGCGACTCCGGCACTGGTTGCAGTGGCCAGGATGACCACCAGCACGCCGATCGCTTTCAAGGTTCTGGTCTGCATCTGCGGGTCCTTTCGATTGTGGGCGGCGACGGTTGCCGCGCCGCGAGGCCCTGCGGCCACGCGGCGTGACAGGGCAGCTAGCGGGCTGCCAGCGTCACGGTCAGGGGCGACGTCAGGACGATGTTCACCTTCTGGCCGGCTTCGATCACGACTTCGTCACCCTGGGTCGCCAGCATCACGATGGCGCCGGCGCCGACACCGGCGCCTGCGCCGATCGCCGCACCCTTGCCGCCGCCGGCCACGCCGCCGACGAGCGCCCCGAGAATGCCGCCGGCGGCCATGCGCTCGATGTCGGTCCCCGTGCCCGACTCGGCGCGCAGGGACAGGGTCTCGGCGGACAGGGGATACGACTTGCCGTCCTTGTCGGTGATGTCGCTGTAGGTCAAGGTCATCTGCGCGCGGCCGGAGGTGCGGCCGGAAGCCTGGACGTCGGCCAGCGTGCCGGAGATGACGGAGCCGGCGGGCATGGCGCTGCGGCCGGCGCTGATGACCGCATCGACCGTCGACATCGTGAAGTGGTCCCCGGAGTTGCCGTTCTCCGTCGAGAGGCGGGCATCGAGGGTCGCAACGACGTTGGTGCCGGCGGGGATCACGTACGTTTCGGTGCGGACCTCCGCCGCCTTGGCGTCCTGGACCGCCGCCTTTTCGGAACTGCAACCGGCCGTGACAAGGGCTGCCGCCGTGATCAGTCCGATCGTGATGAGTGCTTTCTTCATGGATGGGCCTCGCTTTCAGAGGGTGGAGAAACGTCGACAATGAACCGTCAACTTCGTGGCTATTTCACGAGTGCGATCGAACGCGCCTGCCTGGAGCGGGCTGAAGCCAGTACAAGGTGGTAGACACCCGAAGCCGCTGCAGCACCACCGTCGTCCAGGCCATTCCAGGTCAAGGTGGTCGCTACATCTGCCGTGACGCCGGACCACAGCTCACGCACCAGGCACCCCTTCAGGTCGTAGACCCGGAGGGTGGCCGGGCCGACGCCCGGCGCGGCAAAGGTCACGTTGACGCGGGCATTGAAGGGATTGGGCGCTGCCGACAGTGTGAGGCCCTGGGCCGCCGGCGGCGCGGCGCTGATGAAGCTGGCCTGGTTCAGCCAGGCGCGGACCGGGGGGTACCCGATGTAGTTGCATCCGGCCAGGTCAAGCTTGCCGTCGGAGTTGAGGTCGCCGACGACGAGGTTGTGCGACGAGGCGCTGGCGAGAACCTGGCGCGTGA
>JAGNNA010000466.1 GCA_017990895.1 Reyranella sp. | reverse complement strand
TGATGCGATGAAGATGCGTTCCAGCCTCGGCCGGGTGCGCGGCCTGGGATCGGCCAAGGACGGCGTCCACCACTGGTGGATGCAGCGGCTGACCGCCGTGGCCCTGGTGCCGCTGGCCCTGTGGTTCGTCGGCTCGCTGCTCGGCCAGGTCGGCGCCAGCCATGCCGCGGTCGCGGCCTGGCTCGCCCAGCCGTGCCCCGCGATCGTCATGGTCCTGCTCGCGATCGCGACCTTCTACCATGCGGCGCTCGGCCTCCAGGTGGTGATCGAGGACTACGTCGCCAACGAGGGCCTGCGCCTCGTCGCCATCGCCGTGATGAAGCTCGCCTGCTTCGCGCTGGCGACCGCGACCGTCTTCGCCGTCCTCAAGCTCGCGCTCTGACGAGGCATCCCGACATGGCATCCGCCTACAAGATCATCGATCACACCTACGACGTGGTCGTCGTCGGCGCCGGCGGCGCCGGCCTGCGCGCGACGCTCGGCATGGGCATGGCCGGCCTCAAGACGGCCTGCGTCACCAAGGTCTTCCCGACCCGCAGCCACACCGTCGCCGCCCAGGGCGGCATCGGCGCGGCGCTGGGCAACATGGGGCCGGACGACTGGCGCTGGCACATGTTCGACACCGTCAAGGGGTCGGACTGGCTGGGCGACCAGGACGCCATCGAATACATGTGCCGCAGCGCCATCCCGGCGGTGGTCGAGCTGGAGCATTTCGGCGTCCCCTTCTCGCGCACCGAGGAGGGCAAGATCTACCAGCGGCCGTTCGGCGGCCACACCACCGACTATGGCGACGGGCCGATGGCCAAGCGCGCCTGCGCGGCGGCCGACCGCACCGGCCACGCCATCCTGCACACGCTCTACCAGCAGTGCCTGAAGCACAAGGCCGAGTTCTTCGTCGAATACTTCGCCCTCGACCTCATCATGGACGAGGAAGGCGCCTGCCGCGGCATCATGGCGTGGAACCTCGACGACGGCACGATCCACCGCTTCCGCGCCCACATGGTGGTGCTGGCGACGGGCGGCTACGGCCGCGCCTACTTCTCCTGCACGTCGGCCCACACCTGCACCGGCGACGGCAACGCCATGGTGCTGCGCGCCGGCCTGCCGCTGCAGGACATGGAGTTCGTGCAGTTCCACCCGACCGGCATCTACAGCGCCGGCTGCCTCATCACCGAGGGTGCCCGCGGCGAGGGCGGCTACCTCACCAACTCCGCCGGCGAGCGCTTCATGGAGCGCTATGCGCCGCACGCCAAGGACCTGGCCAGCCGCGACGTGGTGAGCCGCGCCATGACGATCGAGGTCCGCGAGGGCCGCGGCGTCGGCAAGGAAAACGACCACATCCTGCTCCACCTGGAGCATCTCGACCCCTCGGTCCTGGCCGAGCGCCTGCCCGGCATCTCCGAGACCGCGAAGATCTTCGCCGGCGTCGAGGTGACGAAGGAGCCGATCCCCGTCCTGCCGACCGTCCACTACAACATGGGCGGCGTGCCGACGAACTATCACGCCGAGGTGCTGCGGCCGACCCGGGACAATCCCGACGCGGTCTGCCCCGGGCTGATGGCGATCGGCGAGGCGGCCTGCGTGTCGGTGCACGGCGCCAACCGCCTCGGCACCAACTCGCTGATCGACCTCGTGGTCTTCGGCCGCGCCGCCGCCCACCGCGCGGCCGAGCTGGTACGGCCGGGAACGCCCCACAAGCCCCTGTCGGACAAGGCCGGCGAGGAGGCGCTCGACCGCCTCGACCGCATCCGCAACGCCAAGGGCGGCAGCATGACCAGCCGCATCCGCCTCAAGATGCAGCGGACGATGCAGAACAACTGCGCCGTCTTCCGCTCGGGCGACGTGCTGGACGAGGGCTGCCGTCTGATCGACGAGGTCAACGCGCAGATGTCCGACCTCTCGGTCACCGACCGCACGATGATCTGGAACAGCGACCTGGTCGAGGCGCTGGAGCTCGACAACCTCGTCTCGCAGTCCCTGGCGACGCTCTATTCCGGCGCCGCCCGGACCGAGAGCCGCGGCGCGCACGCCCGCGAGGACTATCCCGACCGCGACGACGAGAACTGGATGAAGCACTCGCTGGCCTGGGTGGACGGCAAGGGCGGCGTCAAGCTCGGCTACCGTGACGTGCACATGTTCACGCTGTCGAACGAGGTCTCCGTCTTCCCCCCCAAGAAGCGCGTCTACTGAGAGGCCGGCTGCGATGGCTCAGCTCACGCTCCCCGCGAACTCCAAGGTGGGGGTCGGCAAGACCTTTCCGGCGCCGTCGGGCGCCAAGGACGTCCGCGCCTTCAAGATCTACCGCTGGAATGCCGAGGACGGCCAGAACCCGCGCGTCGACACCTACGAGATCGACCTCGCCGACTGCGGGCCGATGGTTCTCGACGCCCTCATCAAGATCAAGAACGAGATCGACCCGACGCTGACCTTCCGGCGCTCCTGCCGCGAGGGCATCTGCGGCTCGTGCTCGATGAACATCGACGGGACCAACACGCTCGCCTGCCTCAAGGGCATCGACGAGGTCCGCGGCGACGTGAAGATCTACCCGCTGCCGCACATGCCGGTGGTGAAGGACCTGGTGCCCGACCTGACCCAGGCCTATGCCCAGTACGCCTCGATCGAGCCGTGGCTGCAGACCGAATCGCCGCCGCCGCCCGACAAGGAGCGGCTGCAGAGCGTCGAGGAGCGCAACGACATCGACGGGCTGTGGGAGTGCATCCTGTGCTTCTGCTGCTCGACCAGTTGCCCCAGCTACTGGTGGAACGGCGACCGCTATCTCGGCCCGGCCATCCTGCTCCAGGCCTATCGCTGGATCGCCGACAGCCGCGACGAGAACACGGGCGAGCGCCTGGACGCGCTGGAGGACCCCTTCCGCCTCTATCGCTGCCACACCATCATGAACTGCACGCGGACCTGCCCGAAGGGCCTGAACCCCGCCAAGGCGATCGCCGAGATCAAGAAGCTGATGATCGAGCGCCGCTGAGGCGGCGCCGATAGCCCGCCGCAGGGATGGCTTGACCATTCCCGGCGGCCGGGCGATGTTTCCGCTGCTCTTGAGCGCAAGAAGCTTGAGGCCGTAAGCCGAAGACGCCGCATCAACCGCGGACCGCCAGCGCCTTGAACCCAATGGTAGCAAGCCGTGGGGCGGGAGGCGTGCGGCCGTTCTTCGCGCGCTCGCAGACCGCTCTGCATCGGAGTTCGACATGGTCCTGCGAGCATGCCGCTTCCCCGTCGATTTGGACGCCAAGGCTGCGTTCCATAACCTCGTTCAGCGCCCCTCGCGCGGCCGGAGAGGCCGGCTGAGTTGGCGCCTGTCATCGTCCGCCAACAGGCGCGACGAGCGACCCTGCCGGCCGTCCAATACGTGCGTGTCGGTGATAGCAGTAATCTGAACTCGACAATCTCTTATTGCCCTATTCATCTTCTGATATTCTCCGAATCCGCGCATCGCAGATACACCTCGCCCTTACCTGCGACCGTGGCGGCATTCGACGACCGTAGGAA
>JAGNNA010000118.1 GCA_017990895.1 Reyranella sp. | reverse complement strand
GTTCTTCCCCGATCGCGTTCAGCTTCTTCACGTCCTCCGCGTAGACGGTGTCGTGATGTGCGCGCAGCAGATCGGCAGACAGGCCCTTCACCTTCTCCGGATTGATCACGAAGGGCTTGGGCGTGATTTTTGGCACCGGGATGGCGATCGCCACCTGTGGGGCCGTCTGCTGGGCGCGTGCGCCGATCGCGATGGCGCCAGCCAGCAGGCCCGCACCCGTGGCCAGAGAGCGGCGGGAGATATCGGTCATCGGGCCTTCTGCTTGTTCGCAGGAGAAACGTCGGTCAAAGAGAGGAGTTGCGACGCACCGCCGGCACACGGTAGCGGCCGTCCATCATCGCCTCCTCGGGGTGATAGGCGCGAAGGACCAGCCGCAAGGCCCCCGCCGGCGTAGGCAGCCAGTTGGCGGCGCGCTCGTCCTCGGGGCGTTCTCGCTGGATGTAGATTGTAAGGGACCCGTCGGCGCCGTGCGTCAGGTCGGGCGTGCGATCGCCGATCGAGTAGCGCGCGATCGGATTCTCGACGAAAAACGCGCGACCGCCCGGCGTCACTTCGTAGGCCGACAGCGACCAGAAGGCGCGCGCCGGCGGCAGGCGATCGGCTGGAAAGGTGAGCGTATAGCGCTGGGCGCCGGAGAGAGGGCGCCGCTCCGCGTCGACCGCGCAGCTGACATAGACCGCCTCGCCCGGAACCAGGGCGCCGAGCGCCGTGAGCGCCGTGGCTGCGCGATAGGGATAGTCGTCGCCGAAGTTGCCGAGGTGCCGCTCGCCATAGGTCCAACCGTCGATCGTGCGGCCGCGCCCGGCGGCAGTACGGATGTCGGCATGGCCCTGTTCCATGCCAGCGAGGATGGCGCGCCGTTCGGCATCGCTGAAGGCGCGCTGGTCGAACCGGCGTCCGGGCTTCAGCTTCAGCGGCGCGAGCGCCTCCAGCAGGGGGCGATCGCGTTCGGGCAGCGGGCTCTCGCCCAGCGCCCGCATGCCGATGTCGAACAGGTCGAACGGGACGTCGGGATGCGGGGCCGGCCAGTCGGCGACGGGTTCGGGTGGCGCCTGCGTGCGGAAGCGCATCAGCTCGCCGGTCTCGAGGATGCGCCGTTCGTTGCGCATGTCGGGTGTCTCGAGCAGCACGCGGTTCTGCAGGATGCGCACGCGGTCCAGTTCCCCGGGACCGTCGACCAGGATGCGACCGAGCAGCCATGCCGAGGTAGTGGGCGCACGGACCAGTGTCACGTCACCCGGCGCATCGCCGTTCCACTTCGGTCCGACGATCATGTGCGTCACGAGGCCGTTGCCCTTCAAGCGAGGACTGACGACGAGGAAATTGTCGGTGAACAGGTCGATGAAGGCATAGCTGCAGTAGAGATCGCCGACCGGCGGCACGGTCAGGAACAGCGGTTCGAGTGACAGGTCGAGCCAAGCGGAGGAATAGAGCGTGTCGGCATTCGGCGTCGTAACGTCGCGCGTGGTCGAATCGGCGAGGGTCGGCATGTGACGGAAGCGGTTGAGCCGCTGACGCTGCGTGTTCGTCTCGTCGACCGTCGCGCGCCAGCGGGCGCGATACATCTCGTAGACCGGAAAGAGATAGATCGTGGCGCGTCGCGCGAGGTCTCGCAGCGCTGCGGTCGTGTCCTGAGCCTGCGCCAGCGCAGGCAGGCCCATCAGGCCGGCGAGCACGGCGCGGCGGCCGATCCTCATGCCGCGCGCTCACGCAGACGTCGCCGCTCGGCGACGAAGGCGGCGGCTTCCTTCCAGGGCGCCAGCGTCCAGAACGAGCGTGCGCGGCCCGAGGGCGAGGCCAGCACGAAGGCCACCGCGCCTTCGAGAAGCTCGACCTGTCGTCCATAGGCCGGCGCCTTGATACCGAGGGCGAGCGACGCGGCGTTCTTGGAGGTGAAGGCGATCGCGGCGGGCCGGAAACGCCGCAGCTTGGCATGCAGTGACTTGGCATCCATCGCCTCGGGCGTCAGCTCATGATCCGATCCGACCTCGGTCTTGTTGAGGTCGGTCAGGCCGAGGCGGAGAGCCAGCAGTTCAGGGAAACGCTGGGGCGTCAGTCGTTCCGGCGTCAGGCCGACCGCGTGGAGGGTCGGCCAGAAGGCGTTGCCGGGATTGGCGTAGTAGGCCCGCGCCTTGAACGAGGCCGGGCTCGGCGCGGTGCCGCAGAACACCAGGTCGAGGCCCGGCGCCAGCAGGTCCGGGATGAGTGGGTTATTCCGCTTTGATTCCCGCGGCACGAATGACCTCGCCCCAGCGTTTGATCTCGGTCTGGATGTAGGCGTCGATCTCGGGAACTGTCATAACGCCGGGCTCGAAGCCGCCGGCCATCATGCTCTCCATGACGTCGGGAGACTTCAGCGCCTTCTCCGTCGCGACGCGCAGCTTGTCCTTGATGCTGGCCGGGGTACCTTTCGGCACCGCCCAGATCGACCAGGAGGTGACTACGAGGTCCGGTGAGACGGTCTCGGCAAACGTTGGCGTGTTCGGCAGGACCGGCGAACGCTTGGCGCCGCTCGAGGCCATCGGCTTCAGCTTGCCGGCCTTCACCTGTCCCATGAGTGAATCGATGTTGGAGATCACCATCGGCAGATGACCGGCCAGTACGTCGGCCGCCGCGGCCGCCGCGCCGCGGTAGCTGATGAAGGTGATGTCGGCGTCGGTCTTCTGCTTGAAAAGCTCCATTGTCAGCGTCGGTGACGTACCGAGGCCCGACGAGCCGAACGAATACTTGCCGGGCTCCTTCTTCGCAGCTTCGAGCAGTTTGGGCAGCGTGTCGTGCGGGAAATTAGGGCTGCAGCAGAGCAGGTTGGGCTGCGTACCGATCCAGGCCACGGTCTCCAGGTCGGTGACGGCGTTGTAGGCCGGTTTGCGGTAGAGGTGGGGTACCAGCGCATGGCTGCCGATATTGCCCAGCAGCACCGAGTAGCCATCGGGTGGCGACTTGGCGACATTGTCGGCGGCGATCGAGCCGCCGGCGCCGGTGCGGTTCTCGACCACGAAAGTCTGGCCGAACTCGTCGGTAAGCTTGGTCGCGAGGCGGCGGGCGATGTTGTCCTGCGAGCCGCCCGGCGTGAACGGGCAGACGATGCGGACGTTGCGGTTGGGCCAGTCGTCACCCTGCGCCAGGGCGAAGGTGGGGACGAACGGCAACGTCGCCAGGCCAGCCGTGAAGTGACGTCTCCTCATCGCGTATTTCCTTTGTTCGGAGTTTGTTGGGCGCGATGATGCACGAGGTGTGTCGCGCCGCCTAGGGCCGTCGTCGGCCTGCATTTCGTCCTGAGGTTTCGCGGCCTTGTCCGCCCCCTGCCGTCGGGCATGATGGCGGCCGGAGGACCGAATGAAGACGATCGACAAGGCTGAGGAAGCCCAGCTGTTTGCCACCATCGACCGCTGGATCGAGCGTGAGGTGGCGCCGCGCGTGAAGGAATTCGACCATGCCGACAAATGGCCGGCCGAGATCGTCGAGCAGATGAAGGAACTCGGCCTGTTCGGCGCCACGATCAGCCCGGAATATGGCGGGCTCGGCCTGCCGGCCACGACCTACGCCGAGATCGTGATGCGCATCTCGGCGGTGTGGATGGCGATCACCGGCATCTTCAACTCCCACCTGATGCTGGCGCTGGCCGTCGAGAAGTTCGGCACGCCGCGCCAGAAGGAACACTGGCTGCCGAAGTTCGCCACCGGCGAGATCCGGGGCGGACTTGCCCTCACCGAACCCGATGCCGGCACTGATCTCCAGTCGATCCGCATGGTGGCGAAGCGCGACGGCAACGACGGCTACGTCATCAATGGCACCAAGACCTGGATCTCCAACGGCATCGAGGGCCATTGCTTTGCCATGCTGGTGAAGACCGATCCCGAGGCCAGTCCGCGGCACACCGGCATGAGCCTGTTCATCACGCCCAAGGGGCCGGGCTTCACGGTCGGCCGCAAGCTGGAGAAGCTCGGCTACAAGTCGATCGATTCCGGCGAGCTGGTGTTCGACGACTACAAGATCCCGGCCGACCATCTGATCGGCGAGGTCGAGGGTCAGGGCTTCGCGCAGGTCGCGGGCGGGCTGGAACTCGGCCGCATCAACGTGGCCTCGCGTGGCGTCGGCATCGCCGAGGGCGCGCTGCGGCTGGCGACCAGCTACTCGCAGATGCGCAAGACCTTCGGCAAGCCGATCTGCGAGCACCAGGCGATCCAGCTCAAGCTCGGCGAGATGGCGACGCGCGCCCGCGCCGCCCGCCTGCTGACGCTCGACGCCGCCGCCATCTTCGATCGCGGCGAGCGCTGTGACATGGAAGCCGGCATGGCCAAGTATTTCGCCTCCGAAGCGGCACTGGAGAACAGCATCGAGTCGATGCGCATCCACGGCGCCTATGGCTACTCCAAGGAATACGACATCGAGCGGCTCTATCGCGACGCGCCGCTGACCTGCATCGGCGAGGGCACCAACGAGATGCAGCGCATCATCATTGCGCGACAGTTGATCAAGCGGAACCCGATCTCGTGAGCAGGGCCGGAAAGCCGCTGGAAGGCATACGTGTCCTCACCCTGGAACAGTTCGGCGCCGGTCCCTACGGCACGATGTTCCTCGCCGAACTCGGGGCCGAGGTGATCAAGATCGAGGCACCCGAGGGCGGCGATCCCTCGCGGCAGGTGGGACCCTACAAGCTGGGCGACAACGACAGCGAGTATTTCCAGGCCTGGAACCTCGGCAAGAAGAGCGTGACCCTCGACATGAAATCGGAGGCGGGGCGGCGGCAATTCGAGGCGCTGGTGAAGGGTGCGGACTGCGTCGTCAACAACATGCGCGGCACGCAGCCGGCCAAGCTCGGCATCGACTATGCGAGTTTGAAACACCTGAAGCCGTCGATCGTCTGCCTGCACATCTCGGCCTACGGTCGGGACAATGAACGCAAGGACTGGCCGGGCTACGACTTCCTGATGCAGGCCGAAGCGGGGCTGATGGAGCTGACCGGCGAGCCCGACGGGCCGCCGACGCGGGTCGGCGTCTCGATGATCGACAGCATGAGCGGTCTCACGGGCATCGTCGGCCTGTTGAGCTGCCTGCTGCGCGCCCGCACCACGGGGCAGGGCTGCGATGTCGACACCTGCCTCTACGACGTCGCCATGCACCAGCTCACCTATCCGGGCCTCTGGTACCTCAACGAGGGCGATGTCTCGCCACGGGTGCCGCGCAGCGCGCATCTCTCGCTGGCGCCGGTCCAGACCTTCCCGACGAAGGATGGCTGGATCTTCATCATGTGCATGACACAGAAATTCTGGCTGAACCTGTGCGGGGTGATCGGCCGGGACGATCTCGTGACCGACCCGCGCTTTCCCGATCCCAACACGCGCGCGAAGAACCGCGCGGCCATGTCGACGGAACTCGACGTGACCTTCCGCACGCGCACGACCGCGGAGTGGCTGGCGGGCATGAACGGGCTGCTGCCCGCGGCGCCGGTCCATCGGCTGGATCAGGCGCTCGACAGCGAGTTCGCACGTGAGACCGGCATGGTCTCCGCCGTCCCGCATCCGGTTAAGGGCGACCTGCGCGTCCTCGCCAATCCCTTGCGCATCGACGGCGAGCGGCTGGCGCAATCCGCCTGTTCGCCGCTCGGCGCCGACAACAGGTCATTGCTGGGCAAGCCGGCATGAAACTTCAGGGCATCAAGGTCGTCGATCTCTCCTGGTTCCTGCCGGGGCCGTATCTCACCACGTCGCTCGCCGATCACGGCGCCGAGGTGATCAAGGTCGAGCCGCCGGGCGAGGGCGATCCCGGCCGCCACATCCTGCCGCCCGACCAGCGCACCTCGGTGTTCTTCCGCAACATGGGTCGCGGCAAGAAGAGCGTCGTGCTCGATCTCAAGAGCGAGCAGGGCCGCGCCGATCTCTTCCGCCTCGCCTGCGAGGCCGACGTACTAGTCGAATCCTTCCGCCCCGGCGTCGCCGCGCGTTTCGGCATCGGCTACGACGCCGTCGCCGCGAAGAACCCCGGCATCGTCTACTGCTCGATCAGCGCCTTCGGCCAGGACGGCGCCTATCCCGGCCGCGCCGCGCACGATCTCGCGCTCGAAGCCATGACCGGCGTGCTGAGCCTGACCCTGGGCGACGACGGCCGGCCGGCGATCCCCGGCATTCCCGTCGCCGATCTCGTCAGCGGCCTCCATGGTCTTGCCGGCGTGCTGATGGCGCTGCTGCGCCGCAAGGATACCGGCCGCGGCGACTATATCGACGTCTCGATGCACGAATCGCTGATGGCCTCCTGCGCCAACGTGGTCGGCACGGCCTTCGCGGAGAACAAGGCGCCCGACGTGAAGCAGCAGCGCACGACCGGCGGCTCGGCCTTCTACCGCGTCTACGACACGTCCGACGGCCGCCAGCTCGTGATCGCCGGCCAGGAGATGAAGTTCATCAAGAACCTGCTGGGCGCGCTCGGGAGGCCCGAGATGGCGCCGTTGTGCGAATGGCCCGGCGCCCACCAGAAGCCGGTGATGGATTTCCTTGCCGAAACCTTCCGCGCCAAGCCGCTGGCCCACTGGATGGATTATCTCTCCACGCTCGACATCTGCTACGGCCCCGTCAACACGCTCCCCGAGGCAATTGCCGACGCCAACCTGCAGAAGCGCGGCTTCATGGTGACGGACAGCGAAGGCCGCCTCCACTTCGCCCCCGTCGTCCGCTTCAGGAACGAACCGTCGAGCCCGCTCTATCGCGAACCGTTGCTGGGCGAGCATACAGACGAGGTGTTGAGGCGCTAGCGGATCGCAAACACAAAAGACTCGTCGCCCTGAGCGAAGCGCCGAAGGCGCGCAGTCGAAGGGCCTCTTTTCGTCTCGACACATGGTGCGCCAGAAAAGAGGCCCCTCGACTGCGCGCCTTCGGCGCTTCGCTCGGGACGACGGGAGAAAGAAAGAGGAAGGCGTTAGCCCACCAACGCCATAGCTTTCGCCAGCGGCACCGGCGCGTCGTCGAGCAGGAGGTTGATGGCCTCTTCCTCCCACGCCTGCTCGCCCAGTGACAGCGGGTCCTGCGGGGCCAGGCGGTGTTCGATGACCAGGCGCGACAACAGGAGGCGGCGGGCGTCGCCGCCTTGGGCGCCAAGGGTCGCGCCTTCCCAGGCGAGGAGGGCGGCGGTCGTGGCGTGATAGAGGGCGCCGGCGGCGAGGCGGGAGCGCTTTTCGTGCTTCGGGTCCTGCGCCACGGCTTCGACAAAGCGTTCGACCCGGTCGAGCGTGGCGCCGAGCAGGCCCTTGTACTGGCCGGGCAGGGCGCCGCTCGGCTCGTACTTCGCCTTGAGCGCGGCCGAGAGCGTCTTGTGGCCGCCCGACTTGCCGACGGCGCGCTGCACCACGTCCAGCGCGTTGATGTTGGACGTGCCCTCCCAGATCGTGCCGATCTGGGCGTCGCGCACCAGGCGTGCCGTCACCCATTCCTCGATGTAGCCGATGCCGCCGCGGACCTCGAGGGCGGCGCTGGCGACCGGAATGTTGTCGCGGCAGGCGCGGAACTTGTAGACCGGGGTCAGGACGCGCAGCAGGTTCGCGGCGTCCGCGTCTCCCTTTTCCGCGCGGCCCATCGCGTCGGCCGAGAAGGCGTACATCGACAGCGCCTGCTCGGTGGGCAGCATGATCTTCATGAGCTGGCGGCGCAGCAGCGGATAGTCCGACGTGGGTTTGCCGAAGGCGCGGCGCCCGCGCGCGGCGGCCAGCGCCTCGTTGAGGCAGCGGCGCATCATCGAGGCGGCGCGCACGCCATGGCTCAGCCGCGACAGGTTGACCTGGCTCATCATCTGCTTGAAGCCGTGGTTCACGTCGCCGACCAGATAGGCGATGGCGCCGTCGAGCACGATCTCGCCCGATGCCATGGAGCGCGTGCCGAGCTTGTCCTTCAGGCGCACGATCCGGTAGCGGTTGCGGGTGCCGTCCTCGAGGCGCCGCGGCAGGGCGAACATGGCGAGCCCCCGGGTGCCCGCCGCTGCGCCGCGCGGGCGGGCGAGGATCAGCGCCAGGTCGGCATCGGCATGGCTGCAGAACCACTTCTGGCCGTGGATCTTCCAGCGCTCGATCCCGTCGGCGCCGACGCCGATGCGCTCGGCCTCGGTCTCCAGCGCGCCGACGTCGGAGCCGCCGGCCTTCTCCGTCATCAGCTGCGCGCCCTTCATCATGTCGGCCGGGTTCTGGCTCAGCAGCCGGTCCATCAGCAGGCGCTTGAGTTCGGGCGACGCGTGGGTCTTCATCGTGAAGTTCGACGTATCGGACATCGAGACCGGGCACATCAGGCCGAACTCGCCCTGCACGAAGAGGTAGGTGAAGGCGTACTTCACCAGCGGATGGGCGGGTTCCGCCATGCCGAGTACGCCGGCACGATGGCTCATCGCGTGCAGACCGAATTCCTCGTAGGCGATCTTCTCCATCTCGCGATAGGCCGGATGGTAGTCGATCCAGTCCTCGTCGCGGCCGAACCGGTCGCGCGGCTGCAGCACCGGCGGATGCTTGTCGGCGATCATGGCCAGCTCGTCGAGTCGGCCGCCGGCCAGCCCGCCCAGCCGCTCGAAGTGGGGCGTCATCTGCCGCAGCAGGGCGTGCTCCATGTAGAGCCGCATCAGGTCCTGGAACTGACGGTCGATCGCATAGAAATTCTGGCCGCGGACGTCGGTGGCGATGTGATGCGCGCCGTGCGGCCCTTCGTTCAATCCGTGAGTCATGTCGGGCATGTCTTCCTCCGCCTTTTCTTTTCCTGCTATCGCCAGCCCTGTGCCAGCACGCGCGCCACATAGGGCGGCACGGTCTGGGTGGCGGGACCATAGATATGTTCCTGGAACAGGCTCTGGTTGCCGGTCGGCTCGAGGTTGAGCTCCACCGTACGCGCGCGCGGCGCATGGCGGCGCACATGCAGCACGAAACCGGCGGCGGGATAGACCTCGCCCGAGGTCCCGATCGCCAGGAAGAGGCCGCACCGATCCAGTACCTGATAGATGTCGTCGAGATGCAGCGGCATCTCGCCGAACCAGACGATATTGGGGCGCAGTTCGCCGACGCTCCCGCAGTTCGGGCAGACGGAGGCGGGCGTGAGGTCCTGGTCGGACTCGAACACAGCTTTACAGGCCATGCAGCGGATCTCGCCGTCGCGTCCATGCATGTGGATCACCCGCTTCGACCCGGCCTGTTCGTGCAACGGGTCGATGTTCTGGGTGATGATCGTCACCTCGCCTTCATACTCGCGTTCGAGCCGGGCCAGCGCCTTGTGCGCGTCGTTCGGGGCGATGCCGGCAGCGCGGAACAGGGCGCGTGTCCCGTTGTAGAAGTCAAGCACCTTCTTCTTGTCGCGATGCCACGCATCCAGCGTCGCGACCTCCTCGAGGTCGACCCGGTTCCACAGCCCGTCCGCGTCGCGGAACGTGTCGATTCCGCTTTCCTTCGAGATGCCGGCGCCGGTCAGCACCGCGATGCCGGGCGGGAAGAAATCCTGATGCATGCCGCCAATCTAGCGCCGTGCTAGGGTCTGCGACCATGACCATCGGCATTCTCTTCGTCTGCACCGCAAACCTCTGCCGTTCGCCCACGGCCGAGGGCGTGTTCCGCTCGCTGGCCGCCAAGGCCGGCCTCGCCGACGCCTTCGAGGTCGACTCCGCCGGCACCGGCGCCAGCCATGTCGGCCAGCCGCCGACCCAGCCCGCCATCGATGCGGCGGCGGCGCGGGGATATGACATCACCGGCATCCGGGCGCGCCAGATCACCGGTGAGGACATCCGGCACTTCGACCATGTGCTGGCGATGACCCGCGGCCATCTCGTCGAGATGCGCTGGCTGGCGCCGCGCGACCTGGTCGACAAGCCGCAGCTCCTGATGAGCTACGCCCCGCCGCTCGGCTTCCTCGACATTCCCGATCCGTACGGCGGCACGGCCGACGACTACGAGCGTGCCATCGGCATGATCGAGTCCGCCACCCGTGGCCTGCTCGCCAAGCTCACGCCCGACGTCAGAAAGGCCATTTGAGGCCGAGCTCGCCGAAGCGGTTCAGGACGTTGAAGGTGAGCCGCGACACGTCGTTGTCGAACCTGTTGTGGGGCAGGCTGCCGCAATAGGTGATCGAGCCGACCGAGAAGACCGCGCCGCCTTTGGGCTTCTCGATGTAGGTCATGTCGGCGCGGATCAGCTGCTCCAGCGTCTGGCCGGGAATGGTCGTCGTGAAGCCCAGCCGCTCCTCATGGACCACGACGAAGTTCCGGCGGTCGTGGCCTTCCGACGAGGCCAGCACCACCGCGTTGAGCGGGCTGCCCAGCCGGTGGTCGACCCGGTCGAGTTCGAAGCCTGCCGCGCCGCCGCCCGAGAAGCCGTAGCCGCCGAACAACTCGTCCTTCACGCCCTCGAACACCCAAGCATGGGTATTGTCGCGTGCTGCCGGCGACTGCCGGTAGGAATCGCCCACGAACGTGCCCTGACTGGAGAAGCCGATGCCGCAGAGGAGATTCGGCGGCCGGTCGGAGCGCCGCCACAGGCCGCCATAGGCACCGTCGAAGGCGTGGTAATACTCGCCCGGCTCTGCGGCCCAGGTCCTGATGCCGCCCTCGGTGCGCCGCACCTCGATGGCGCCCGGCACCTTGGGCGACAGCGCCACGCGCCAGTAGAAGCCGTTGCCGCCGAGATACATCAGCCGGCCGCCGGTCTCGGTGTAGGCCTGCAGCGCATCGAGCGTGCCCTCGGTGTGATACTCGGGATGCGAGCCGGTCAGCACGACCTTGTAGGAGGCAAGCAGCTCGACGCCCTTCTCGTCGAGATCGTGATCGGTCACCACGTCGAAGGCGATGCCCAGGCGGTCGAGCCAGCCGGTGAGATGCGTGTCGGCCGGCAGGTGACGCAGGCCCGATCCCGCCTCGTCGTTGAAGCTGAGGAAGTTCGGCCGCCAGGTCAGCAGCGGCCGCAGCCGCGAGGAATAGGCCACGCCCGAGCCGTCGCGATGATGGTTGTAGGTCGAGAGGCCGTAGTCCGGGTGCTCGTCGGGATTGTGCGGATAGGCCTTCCAGTCGGCGACGCGCTTGCGGAAGGCATCGTCGAACATGCCGCGCGAGAAGTTGGAATAGACCTGATAGGTGAAGGTCGAGGCGAGATAGCAGACCTTTGCCTGCGGCTTGCCGACCTGCGGCCGCACGAAGAACGGGATGACGTCGCGGTGCGTCCCGCAGGTAAGCTGCATGCCATAGATGCCGCTCTTCATTTCCTTCGGCACGGTGAAGCTGAAATCGTCGAGCCAGCCGCAATCGTGCAGATCGTCGTCGTGGAAATGGATCGCCGCGTAGTGATGCGGCGCGCGACGCCAGTCACGCTCGGCACCAGTCCAGGCCGAGCCTTTCATCGCGCGGGTCGGCAGGTTGATCAGCCTGCCGTGCAGGCCGTTGGGTCCGGTATCCTCGATTTCCATCGAGTCCATGCGAAGGGTGAAATCCCAGGCCGCAAAGCCCTGGATGCGCGGCGCCTCGATCTTGCCGTTGAAGCAGCGACGGGCCGGCCGGTCGGTCGCCGGCTCCGCGCCGATCATCACCGGTGCGGCCGTCTCCAGGGCGGGAGACGAGGCCTTGCCGCTTGCCTCGCCCTCGTCGTCGGTACCGAAGGCACGCGCTAGCGGCTGCTGGCCGACGCGCCGCGCGCCGGTCTCGGGATCGGCGCTGGCCCAGACGCGATACCAGATGCGGGCGCGCAGCTTCTTGCCCACCACGATGCGATCCGTGCCGGTCTCCAGCGCCATGCCCTCAGGCGTGAGGACAAGGGCGAAGCCAGCGCCCGTCGCTGGATCGCGATGCGATATCACCGTCTGCGGCCCGTCCTCGGGCAGGGTCGGCCAGATCAGCGCCTCGACCTGAAGCGAAGCCGGCAGCTTCTTGTCCCTTGCCGCTTCGATCAGGCCGTAGGAGCCGGGCCAGGCGTGCTGAACGCGCGAAGCGAAGCGGCCGTCGAACAGCTCGGAGAGGTCCTCGAGCTTCGGCGGCGGTCCGCCGGGGTTGGGGTCGCCGCGCACGATGCGGACCAGCATGGCGTGATAGGGTGTAGGTCCCGCGCTCGAGACCTTGAAGCTGATCTTCTCGCCGCTCCGTACCGAGATGCGATCCGTGTAACCAATCAATGCTGCGGTCACATTTAACTCCCAATTGGCGGACGATATAGTCGCCTGAACAAGGGAGCTTCGCCATGACCAATAAGACAATCGCCAGGACGATCGGACGCCGCAGCCTCATTGCGGGCGCCGTTGCCGTTCCTCTCGCCGCCCCGATGCTGGCCCGCCACGGCTGGGCGCAGTCGACATACCCCAACAAGCAGGTCCGCGTGGTCGTGCCCTTCGCACCGGGCGGGACGACCGACCTTCTGGGCCGCATCGCCTCGGCGCATCTCCAGGAGGTCTGGGGCCAGACCTTCGTGGTCGACAACAAGAGCGGCGCCGGCGGCAATGTCGGGGCCGAGATCGTCGCCAAGTCTCCCGCCGACGGCTACACGCTGCTGCTCGGTACCGTCGGCACCGCCGTCACCAACCAGTTCCTCTACAAGAACATGCCCTACGACAGCGTGAAGAGCTTCGCGCCGGTCGCGCTGTTCGGCGAGGTCGCCAACGTGCTCGCGGTCCATCCCGACATGCCGGTGAAGACCGCGAAGGAATATGTCGAGTATTGCAAGAAGCAGGGCCCCAACAAGGTGAGTTTCGGCTCTCCCGCAATCGGTGGCACCGGCCACCTGGCAATGGAATACTTCCAGTCGCTCGCGGGCTTCAAGGTCGAGCATGTCGTCTATCGCGGCAGCTCGCTGGTGCTGAAGGACCTGCTTGCCGGGCACATTCCCAGCACCATGGACAACCTGCCGCCCTACCTGCCGCACATTCAGTCCGGAACGCTGCGGGCGTTGGGCGTGAGTTCGGGCAAGCGCTGGTTCGCGCTGCCGGATACGCCGACCATCGCCGAGCAGGGCTTCCCGGGCTTCGACGCCGCGCCCTGGTGGTACGTGTCGGCCCCGGCCGGGACACCGCCGGAGATCGTAAAGAAGCTGTCGGACGAGCTGGTGAAGGCCTCCAAGCAGCCC
>JAGNNA010000117.1 GCA_017990895.1 Reyranella sp. | reverse complement strand
ACGCCATGGTGCGCATGGCGCAGGACTTCTCGATGCGCCTGCCGCTGATCTCGGGTCAGGGCAACTTCGGCTCGATGGACGGCGATCCGCCGGCTGCGATGCGTTACACCGAGGCGCGCCTCGCCACGGTCGCCGAGACGCTGCTCGAGGACATCAACAAGGACACGGTCGAGTTCCAGCCGAACTACGACGAGCGCGAGAGCGAGCCGACGGTTCTGCCGGCTGCCTATCCGAACCTGCTGGCCAACGGCGCTGGTGGAATCGCGGTGGGCATGGCGACCAACATCCCGCCGCACAATCTCGGCGAGCTGATCGATGCCTGTCTGGCGCTGATCGCCAATCCGGAGCTGACCGTTCCGCAGCTCATGGAATATGTCCCGGGCCCGGATTTCCCGACCGGCGGCATCATCCTCGGCCGCAACGGCATCCGCGCCGCTTTCGAGCTCGGCCGTGGCTCGATGATGATGCGGGCCAAGACCAACATCGAGCAGAAATCCGGCAGCCGCGAGTCGATCGTCGTCACCGAGATTCCCTATCAGGAGAACAAGGCCCGGCTGCACGAGCGCATCGCCGAGGTGGTGCGCGACAAGAAGGTCGAGGGCATCTCCGAGATTCGCGACGAGAGCGACAGGGATGGCGTGCGGCTGGTCATCGACCTGAAGCGCGATGCGATGGCCGACGTCGTGCTCAACCAGCTCTATCGCTTCACGCCGTTGCAGACGAGCTTCAGCGTCAACGCCCTGGCGCTCGACGGCGGCCGCCCGAAGCTGATGAGCCTCAAGGAGCTGCTCGAGGCCTTCATCCGCTTCCGGGCCGAAGTGCTCACCCGGCGCACCCGCTTCGAACTCAACCACGCGCGCGACCGCGCCCATGTGCTGGTCGGTCTCGCGATCGCCGTCGCCAACATCGACGAGGTGATTGCGATGATCCGCACCTCGCCCGATCCGAACGTGGCGCGTGAGCGGTTGATGGCCAAGGACTGGCCGGCCGCCGACGTGAAGCCGCTGATCGACCTGATTGCCGAGCCCGGCCGCGAAGTGTCGGCCGAGGGAACCTACCGGCTCTCCGAGGTGCAGGCCCGCGCCATCCTGGAGTTGCGACTGCAGCGCCTGACCGGCCTGGAGCGCGACAAGATCGCCGAGGAGCTGACCGAGGTCGCGAAGCTGATCGAAGGCTATCTCGAGCTGCTGGGCGACCGCGACAAGCTGTTCGCGCTGATGGGCGAGGAGCTGCGCGAGATCAGGGAGAAGTACGCCACGCCGCGGCGCACCCAGATCGTCGACAACGAGTTCGAGCAGGACGTCGAGGACCTGATCCAGCGCGAGGACATGGTCGTCACGGTGACCCATGGCGGCTACGTCAAGCGCGTGCCGGTGTCGGCCTATCGGGCACAGCGCCGCGGCGGCAAGGGCCGCTCGGGCATGGCCACGCGCGAGGACGATTTCGTATCGAGCCTGTTCGTGGCCAACACGCATACCCCGGTGCTGTTTTTCTCCAGCCGGGGCATCGTCTACAAGCTCAAGGTCTGGCGCCTGCCGCTTGGCGCGCCGCAGGCGCGTGGCAAGGCCTTCGTGAACCTGCTGCCGCTCGGCGAGGGCGAGACGATCAGCGCCGTCATGCCGATGCCGGAGGACGAGGCGAGCTGGTCGACGCTCAACGTGATGTTCGCGACGGCCCGGGGCGGCGTTCGCCGCAACGAGCTCAGCGACTTCACCAGCGTCAACCAGGGCGGCAAGATCGCCATGAAGTTCGAGGGCGAGGATGCCGGCGATCGCCTGATCGGCGTCGGCGTCTGCTCGGAAGAGCAGGACGTGCTGCTGGCGACGCGCCAGGGCCGCGCCATGCGCTTCCCGGTCTCGACCGTGCGTGTTTTCGCGAGCCGCAATTCGACCGGCGTGCGCGGCATCGCGCTGGCCGAGGGCGACGAGGTGATCTCGATGTCGCTGGTCGACGGCGGCAAGGGCATTCCGACCGAGGATCGCGACGCCTACCTGCGCCAGTCGCGCGCGCTGCGCCAGGCCGAGAACGCGACGGAAGCGGGCGAGGCGGTTACAGAGGACGAAAGTCCAGCGGGTGAGGAGACGACAGCGCTTGCTACCACGCTGTCGCCGGAGCGCTTCGCCGAGCTGCAGGCCAAGGAGGAGTTCGTGCTCACCGTGGCGTCGTCGGGCTTCGGCAAGCGCACCTCGGCCTTCGAGTATCGGGTGACCGGTCGCGGCGGCAAGGGCGTCGAACTCATGAATCTCGCCAAGGGCGGCGAGATCGTCGCTGCGGTTCCCGTCAAGGATACGGACGAGATCATGCTGGTCACCGACGGCGGCACATTGATCCGCTGTCCGGTGGATGGAATCCGCATCGCCGGGCGGGCGACGCGCGGCGTGCGCATCGTCAACGTGAGCGAGGGCGAACGCGTTGTGACGGCGGTTCGGATCGGGGACGACGATGCCGGCAACGGCGGCGGTGGAGGCGACATCCAGACGGAGCCGAGCGCGGGAACGGAGCAGGACTCCAGTTCCGAAACAAACGGTGGATAAGGATCGGTCGTGTCGCTAAGACTTCGCCGTCGCAGTCTGCGTACAAGGGGGAGACATGGCCGCAGAACGCACCGGGGTGTATCCGGGCACCTTCGATCCCATCACGAGCGGGCACATGGAAGTGGTGCGCCGCTCGTTGCGCCTCGTCGACAGGCTGGTGATCGGGCCGCACATCAACGTGGGCAAGGGACCGCTGTTTTCGCTCGAGGAGCGGATCGAGATCATCAACGAGGACATCGCGGATTTTCCACAGGCGGACCGCGATCGCATCACGGTGGTCCCCTTCGAGGGGCTTCTCATCCACTTCGCACGGGACGTGAACGCCTCGCTCATCATCCGGGGTCTGCGGGCCGTCTCGGACTTCGAATACGAGATCCAGATGGCCAACATGAATGCGCGCATGGAGCCTGCGATCGAGACCATCTTCCTGATGGCGTCCGACCGGCACCAGTTCATCGCCTCGTCCCTGGTGAAGGATATCGCCCGGCTGGGCGGGGACACGTCACAATTCGTCTCCAAGAAGGTGTTCGAGCGCCTGAAGGCGAAATTTGGCAAGAATTGAGGCCCGAAGAGGTCTCGTTGACCGTCGGCCCCCCGCACTTTATATGGGCGCCGCGTGGCAGACAGGCCCGCGGCGCGGAACCGGAAAGAGCCCGTAGCTCAGCGGTAGAGCATCTGACTTTTAATCAGGTGGTCGTAGGTTCAATCCCTACCGGGCTCACCACTGGATCCAACAAGGAGAACAACGGCTCATGCCGTCGGTGAAAGTCGTCAACGGCAAGCAGATTGTGGTCGAGAACCTCGGTCCGATCGAGCGCCTCTTCAGCTTCATCGTGAAGCCGTTCGTCCGCATGTCGCAGCATCGCGACCTGATCGCCGCCATCCTGCGGCGCGAGGTGCGGGAGCGCTTCAAAGGGTCGATCGCCGGCTGGATCTGGGCGATCATCGCGCCCCTGCTAATGATCGCCGTTTATACCTTCGCGTTCACGACAACGCTTTCCCTGCCGGCAACAGATGGTACTGATGGCGGCGAGAGCAGGAAGGTCAGCTACTCGCTGTTCATCTTCAGCGGCCTCGTCGTCTTCAGCTTCTTTTCGGAGATGGCGTTCCGGGCGCCGATGCTGCTGCACGAGTACACGCACTTCATCAAGCAGACGATCTTCCCCAGCGACATGCTAGCGGTGATCTCGACCCTGCGTGCGACCGCCTATACGCTTATCTCGGGCGCCGTGATGCTGCTGTTCCAGGTTGCGATGACCGGCTCCCTGCCTTGGACCGTACTGCTCGTTCCACTGATCTTCATCCCATTCATGGCCTTCCTGATCGGCATGGCGTGGTTCTTGGCGGCGCTGGGCGCCTTCACGCGCGACGCAGGGTACCTGATGATCACTATCGTGCCCCTATTCATGTTCGCGACGCCAATATTCTATTCCCACACCGGGCTACCGCCGCCGTTCAACTTCTGGATTTACGCCAATGCGCTGACGGGCTTCGTCGAGGTCATGCGCGACGTCATCCTGTTCGGTAAGCTGCCCAACATGATCGTGTACGGCTGGACTCTCCTGATCTCGGTCTTCAGCTTCTATTTCGGCTATTGGTTCTTTGACAGGTATCGGAATGTCATCGTCGACGTCCTCTGAGATCGTCGTTGAGGCCAAGAACCTCGGCAAGGCGTTCCAGCTCTATGCCCACCGCAACGACTGGCTAAAACAGGTCCTTTTCGGTTGGTGGAAGGCGTACTTCAAGCCGTTCTGGGTGCTCCGCGACATCAGCCTCGAGGTCAAGAAGGGCGAGAGCATCGGTATTCTCGGCCGCAACGGCTGCGGCAAGTCTACCCTGCTGCAGGTCGTGTGCGGCATGACCCTGCCGAGCCATGGCGAGCTCCGGGTCAATGGCCGCATTGCGCCGGTGCTGGCGCTGGGCGCAACCTTCGACATGGAACTGTCGGGCCGTGAGAACGTCCTGATCGGCGGCGCCGTGCTCGGGCTCAAGCGCAACGAGATCCTGCGCAAGTTCGATTCGATTGCCGAATTCGCCGGCATCGGCCAGTACATGGACCAGCCGGTGAAGCACTACTCGATGGGCATGCGCACGCGCCTCGCCTTCTCGATCTGTGCCCATGTCGAGGCCGACATCCTGGTCGTCGATGAGGCGCTGTCGGTCGGCGACGCGGCGTTCCAGCGCAAGTGCCTCGACTGGATTGACAATTTCCGCAAGACGGGGACCCTGCTTTTCGTGTCCCATTCGATGGCCGAGGTGCGCCGCCTGTGCACGCGCGCGATCTGGATTGAGGAGGGGCGCATCCGCGAGCAGGGCGACCCCAATGACGTCATCCGCTCCTATCATCGTGCCCTTTTGGTCGAGAAGGACGACGTCCAGCGCTTCTCCTCCGGAAACGCCCGGTCCGGAAGTATCAAGCAGGTCGCCGCGGGCGAGTGAAAAGGCATGGAGCCGGAGACCCTGGCGTGGCTCGGCTTCGGCTGGTGGTCGTTCGGTTCGACAATCCAGTGGGCGAGTGCCGCGCTGGCGCGTACACCCAGACGGACGTCGCCCGCCAACCATCGGGCTGCTGACTTTAGCATCGTGGCGCCGATGGCCGGTGCCGGGGACGCGACGGTTGCCTATGTCGAGGTCCTGCGACGGCTGGCCCAGGCCGGCGTCGAAGTGCTGATTTGCGTGGCCGAGCCCGACGATGGCGCCGTTGCGCCGGTCAGGAGCCTTTGGCCCGACGCGCCGATCCTCGTGGGTCGGGACGATACATTCAATCCGAAGATGAACAATGTGCGCAAGGGGTTGGAAGCGGCCAGCCGCCCGGTCGTGGGACTGTGCGACGCAGGCATCCACCTTTCCATCGACGAGTTGCGCCGCGCGGCGGCACCCCTCGCCGCGGGAACGGGCTTGGTGCTGGCGCTCAAGGCCGCGGAAGCACCCGGCACCTTCGCGGCCGAGATCGAGCGCGCCTATATTAATGGTCACCAGGCGAGGTTCCTTTTTGCCGCCGACAGGCTGGGGCTCGCCGTTGCGTCGGGCGGGGTCACGCTGATGACCCGCGAGACGCTTCAGCGCATCGGCAACTGGCGGGGCTTCAATCGCTGGATCGCCGACGACTATTCGGTGGTGCGTTCTGTCCGCGAACTGGGTCTGTCCACGCAACTGGGCGAGGTCATGCCGCTCCTGCCGCTCGGAGAGCGGTCCTGGCCGACCGTGTGGCAACGCCAGGTCCGGTGGGCGCGAACGCGCCTGCGACTGCCGGTCTGGCCCCTGGTTCTGTGGGAACCCGCGATCGGCTGGGCCGCCACCGGTCTGGCAGGCGTCGGCGCGCTCTTCTGTTCGGGGGCGAACGCCACCCTGGTCGCCGGTGCCCTCGTACTCCATAGCTTTGCATGGCTGCTGGCGGAGAAGTGGTTCATGTCGGGCCGGGGCCTGTCGTTCGGGATGGGCGCGGCAGCCGCGGCGCTGGCTCGTGAGGCCCTGGCGCCGGTCCTGATCGTGAATGCGCTGTGGGGCCGAAGCATCTACTGGCGTGGTAGCGATCTGGGCGGGCAATGGCGCGGTCGCCACCGGACTGCACAGGACAGTCAGAGGGACATTGCATCCGGGAAGTCCGTATGAGCAGCACGAACAACAAGCAGCCGGTTTCCACCCTGATGCTTCCGGCGAAAGTCGATTCGGTGACCGCGACGGCCGTCGAGCAGACGCTGCTCGCAGCCCTTCGGCCGGGCGCCCGCCTCATCGTCGATGGCAGCCAGGTCGCTTACATGAGCGCTGCCGGCGTCCGGACCTTCGCCTCCGTCCTGCATCAGGCGGCAAACGTGCAGGCCCGCATCGTTTTCTGCAGCTTCGCCGGGGCTGCGTGGGATTGCCTGCTCGTCAGCGGATTCTCGGAACTGCTCGAGATCGCGAGGACGGCGGAGGAGGCGGCCGCAAGGCTTGAGCGGGAACCACGACTCTCCGGCGGGGAAAGCTTGCACCGGCGCGGCACCGCGGGTTAACTACCGCTTGGGCTGAGTGATGTATCAATGAGTTGGGACGAGGCGCGGCGCAGATCGCGACAGTTCCGGACGGAGATCGGGATTTGACAATCTGGACCTGGCTGCGTGCTGCCGCGCGACCTACCGCCATTGTCCTCGGCCTGGGTGTCGGCTTGGCGGCCTGTACCGCGATGCCTGGCGACGGCCCCTGGATGGGGGGCGCGGCCACGACGACGACGGACGCCTTGCCCTTCGACGTCATCGATCTCACTCCAACGACCATCGCAAACTATCGTCAGCCACCGCCGATCGACCGCCCTTCTACGGTGAGCAATCTGCCGGCCGGGGCCCGAGTCGCCGTGGCGCCCGGCGACGCCATCAAGGTGCGCATCTTCGAGCCCTACGAGGGCAGCATCTTTCCGACCATCCAGCGACCGGGAGCCGACTTTGGCGTCCAGCGCGTCACCGACGATGGAACCGTCAACGTGCCGTTCGTCGGCACCATCAAGGTAGCGGGGCTCGATCTCGGCCAGATCGAGAAAAAGGTCGCCCAGCAGGTGGCGGCGTCCGGCAAGGCACAGGATCCGCAGGTCATCGTCGAATTCGTCGCCGATCGGACCCACACCGTGATGGTATCGGGCGACGTCCGGAACCCCGGTCGCATCTCCCTGCTCGAGGGGGTGCGCTCCGTCGTGGAGGCGATCAACAAGGCTGGCGGTCCGGCGGGCATCGGCGGACAGGCTCCCAATGGCGTGGGGGCCAATCAGTTCGAGGTGGTCGTGCGCCGCAACGGCCAGATCATCCTGCAGTCGCAATACTCCGACCTGCTGGCCGGTGGCGACATTGGCCTTCAGAAGAACGACGAAATCGTGGTGCGCCCCAATCCGCGGATGTTCACCGTGCTCGGCGCCGTTGTGAAGGCGGGCAATGTCGACATGCCCAAGCATTCGATCAGTCTGCTCGAAGCCATGGGGACGGTCGGGGGCCTGAACGATTCGCGCGCGAACAAAACCGGCGTTTATGTGTTCAGAATGGGGGATTTGAAGAACAATCCCACGGCGCGGGGGCGGGTTTTCCGGCTTGATCTTTACCAGCCGGTGTCCATCTTCATTGCACAGCAGTTTCCTGTGCTGCCGAAGGACGTTGTCTACATAACCAACGCGCCGCTTTACGAGTACGACAAGATATTGACATCTCTTTATCGTACCTTCTCCATTATCGGCGTGGCGCGGGGCAATGTGCTGACGACGGCCTTCTGACGCCGAACTCCAACTAAGGGCAGCGTCCCCAAGGGTTTTCTGGTACTATTTGTTATGGCCCAGGTAAGAAAGTTCACTTGGAGCGCCGCAGGATTGGCCGTGCTGCTCGTCGGCGCGGGGCTCATCCTGTGGATGACTCCCAGCCGGCAGACCAGCAGTGCGCAGGACGGGCCCCGTCCTTTGCCGCCGCTGATTTCCCGTGGCTACACCGACGCGCCTGCAGGCACGGCGCTGATTGCCGGCGACCCGGCCGGCGGCGGCGTGCTGATCGAACTGCGGATTACGGACGGCCAGAAGGTCAAGCGCGACGAGATCATCGCCGTGCTGTCGAACTATCCCAAGGCCGACATCGCCGTTCGCACGACCGAGGCGGAACTCGTCAAGACGGAGCGGGCCCGCGAGTCGATGGTGAGCGGCTATCGCACCGCCGAGATCGCCATGCAGGAAGTCATGGTCAAGTCGGCGGCCGAAGAGGTCAAGCTCAAGAACCTGGAGATGCAGCGTTCCGGCAAACCGCCGGACCAGAAGCAGCTCGAGCAGAGCATTTCGCTTCAGAGCCTCGAGCGCGAGCAGGCAAAACTGCGCGTGATGAAGGAGACTCTGCAGACCGATCTACAGCAGATCGATACTGACATTTCGATCATCAAGGCCAAGCTGGACAATGCCAGGAACACACGCGAGCAAGCACTGGTGCGTTCGCCGCTCGATGGCATCGTCATCCAGATCTATTCCCGTCAGGGTGAGCGCGTCTCCCCGAACGGCATTGCGAAGATCGTCGATTTGTCACAACTGCGTGTGTTGGCCGACGTGGACGAACTGAACGTCGGGCGCATTGCGGCCGGCGGCAAGGTCGAGGTGACCTTTCGCGGCAGTCCGACCGCTTACATGGGCACGATCTCTCGCGTCGCACCGACGGTGAAGCGCATGCAGCGCATGGAGCCCGATGGCGGTTCCTCCACCGACGCACGCGTGGTCCAGGTCGAGATCCAGCTCGACGACCCGTCCAGCATGCCCCAGGTCCTGGGCCGCGAGACGCGCGTCACCTTTCTCTGATGACTGTCACGCTGCCAGGCAATCCGCCGCTGCCGCCGCGGCGCTGGTTCAGCTGGCGGCCGGGCTTCTCGTTGGCTCGTTTGCGGGCGGCCGCCATCACCGCCACCCGGATGCCGCTGGGCTCGCAGCAGCTCAAGCGCCAGCGGACCAGCACCCTTCTGTCGCTCGCCGGCGTCACCGCGAGCCTGCTGGTGATCTTCGCCCAGCTCGGCATCGAGCGGGCGGTCTATGATTCGGCCATCCGCCTGCACCGCTCGGTGGTCGGCGATCTCGTCCTGGTCCCGTACGGTTTCAAGTCGCTGCAGCTTCATGCCGAAGTACCGGCGTCCATGATGGACGTTGTGTCGGCCAACCCGGCGGTGACCAACACGCTGCCCTTCTGGTTCGGTGTCATGTCGATGACGCACAAAGGCATGCAAGGAAGCCGCCGGATCGCCTGGTACGCCGTCGACGTGGAACGACCCGCGATCGACGTGCCCGGTTTGCGCGACAATCTCTACCGTCTTCGCGAGGCCAGGAGGCTGCTCTACGATCGTGAATCGCGACCCTATTTCGGCGATCTCGCCGAACAGGTAGGGGGCGGCCAGCCGGAGTTCCAGGTTCTGGGGCCGCCGGACACGCGAGGGCTGCTGCGTCAGCTCTTCGTGGTCGGTACCTTCGCGCTCGGTCCGAACGTCCTGAATGACGGCTCGATCATCATGTCCGAAGAGACTATGGCCGAAGTGTTCGGCTCATGGTGGTCGGACCGGCCGGCCTTCATCGCAATCCAGCTGGCGAAGGGCTCGAACGTGGACCAGGTTCGCGAGGAGCTCAACACTGCGCTGGCAGGCCGCGGCGAGGTCGTCACCCTGCGCGACTTCGAGAAGCGCGAGCGGACCTACTGGTCGCGCGAGACGCCGGTCGGCTACATCACCGACTTGGGCTTCGTGATGGGCGTGATGATCGGCATGGTCTTCATCTACTACGCCCAGTACCAGATCATCCGATTCTATCTGCCCGAATACGCCATCCTGAAGAGCCTGGGCTACGACTGGTGGTTCTTCCTCTTCATGATCGCCCAGATCGGGGCGGCCATCATCACGCCGGCCTTCCTGGTGGCCTTCACCCTTGCGCGTTTCGTCTACGGCGCCACGGAGGCCGCCATGCATCTCGGCATGTCGATGGGCCTGCGCGAAATGGTCGTGGCGCTGGTCGCCTGCTTGATCATGACCCTCGTTTCCAGCCTGTTCGCCATCCGGCGCCTGTGGCGGGTCGATCCCATCATGCTGTTCGAGTGACCGCGATGGCCGACGCGCAGGGATTCGGGCCGCCGGTCGTCGAGGCGGTCGACGTTCATCACCATTACGGCGAGGGACCGCAGCGGGTCGATGTCCTGTTCGACATCAACATGCAGGTCCGCGAGGGCGAGCTGGTGATCGTCACCGGCCCGTCCGGATCGGGCAAGACGACCCTGCTGACGATCCTCGGCACTATGCGCAAACCGTCCGAGGGAAAGCTCCGGCTGCTCGGCACGGATATTGTGGGCCTGGGCGGCTCCGACCTCGATGTCCTGCGCAACCGCATCCGTTTCCTGTTCCAGAAGCGCAATCTCCTGTCCTCGCTCACGGCGCTTCAAAACGTGATCGCCGGCGTTTCGACGACACCGCTTGCCGATCCAGCCTGGGACGAGCCGCGCGCGCGCCATCTGCTCGGCATGCTCGGCCTCGGCGACAAGGCGTCCGCCTGGCCCGACGAGCTGTCGGGCGGCCAGCAGCAGCGCGTGGCCATCGCCCGCACCATGATCGGGCTGCCCGACCTGATCATTGCCGACGAGCCGACCTCGGCGCTCGACCGCGTCTCGGGACGGCTGGTGGTCGACCAGCTCAAGGATCTCTCGATGCGCGCCAAGTGCGCCGTGGTCCTATCGACCCACGACGAGCGCATCTTCGACGTGGCGTCGCGCCGCCTCCATATCGAGGACGGCCGTTGCTTCGAAGTCCCGATTCACTACCATTGAGCGCGGCGGCCCCGGCATGCTGCTGTTCCTGATCGATCTCCTCGTGTTCCTGTGCCTCGCCGCACAGTTCGCGATCGCGGGTTATTTTCTTTACCTCGTCTACTGGCTGTTCGAACTGCCACGCGGCGAGGCTCCGGCGCCTTCGCTGCCCGAGGATCTGCCGCGCGTGCTGGTGCAGGTGCCGGTCTACAACGAGCCGCTGGTGGTGGAACGATCGATGGCCGCGATGGGCGCCCTCGACTGGCCGCGTGACCGCCTCACCATCCAGCTCCTCGACGACAGCAACGACATCACCTCCGACATCTCCGCACACGCCATCGCGCGCCTGCGCAAGGCCGGGATCGACGCGCATCATGTCCGTCGCAGCGACCGCGGCGGCTTCAAGGCCGGTGCGCTGGCGGCAGGCATGGCTCTCGACGATGCGCCCTATGTCGCGGTGTTCGACGCCGATTTCGTGCCGCCGTCGGGCTGGCTGAAGGAGGCCATGGCGGCAATGCTGGCCAACCCGCGCGCCGCCTTCGTGCAGACCCGCATCGAATGGGGCAATGGCGAGCGCAACTGGCTGACACGCGCCCAGCGCCTGATGCAGGACGCCCACTTCGCCGTGGAGCAAGATGTCCGGGCGCGGCGCGGCGTGCCTTTCCAGTTCAACGGCACCGGTGGCATCTGGCGCCGTGCGGCCGTGGAAGAGGCGGGCGGCTGGTCGCACGACACGCTGTCGGAGGATCTCGACCTGGTGCTGCGGACCTACCTGAAGGGCTGGACGGGCGTGTTCCTGATGGACACGCACGTGGTCGGCGAGTTGCCGCAGAAGGTCGAGGATTTCAGCGCGCAGCAGAGCCGGTGGTCGAAGGGCTTCGTGCAGGTCGCCCGCAAGCTCATGGGGCCGATCTGGAAGTCCGCCTGGCCGGCCGAGGCCAAGCTGACCACCACCGTGGCGCTCGCCCAGCAGCTCATCTTTCCGTTGCTCGTGGTCGGCATCGTGGCCCTCGTCATCTCCATCGTCGGCCATGGTCGGCTGCTGGGACTTTTCCGGTTCGGCCTCTGGCTGTGGCTGCTCGGCATGCTGGTGGTGCTGTTCGGCATGACCTGGGGCGCCTACAGGCGCCTGAAGCGCGGTGGTACGGCGCGCTACTTGGTCACGGCTGCCAGCGTGCCGACGCTGATCGTATATCTCGCCGTTGCCAACGCCGCCGCGATCGTGAGTGCCGGCTTCGGCAAGAAGACCGAGTTCAACCGCACGCCCAAGACGGGCGTCTGAGGCAGCGTCGATGGCCATCCTCGCCACCCTGGCTCTTCTGTTCGGCGCCGTGTTCGCCGTCTGCTGCCTCCTGCTGGCCGCTTTCATCGGCAGCCTGCTGTACATGGTGGTGCTGCATCACCGACTGAAGGCGACGGGCCTCCGTCGCGAGGAAATGCTGCTGTCGACGCCGTTGCCGGCCGACGCCGACCTGCCGCATGTCGTCGTGCAGATTCCGTCGTTCAACGAAGGGCCTGTGGTGCGCCGCGGCGCGGAGTCGGCCGCGGCGCTCGACTGGCCGCGCGACAAGCTGCACATCCAGCTGCTCGACGACAGCACCGACGAGACGGCCGAGATGGTCCGCCAGGTGGCGGCCGAGCTGCGCGCAAAGGGCTTCGACGTCGTGGCGCTGCAGCGCACCGACCGCAGCGGCTACAAGGGCGGCGCCCTGCACGAGGCGATGCAGAAGACGCCTTACGACTTCTTCGCGATCTTCGACGTCGACTACATCCCTCCGACCGATTTCCTGCGCGTCTGCATGCGACCGTTCTTCGCCGAGCCGAACACGGCGTTCGTGCAGGCGCGGTTCGACTTCCTCAATCCGCACGAGAATGCGCTGACCGAGATGCAGATGGTGACGCTCGATGCGCATCTCGGCATCGAACAGGCGACGCGCTGCTGGGCCGGCCACCCGCTGCCGTTCAACGGCACCTGCGGGATTTGGCAGCGCGCGGCCATCTTGGCCGGCGGCGGCTGGAAGGGCGACACCGTCACCGAGGATCTCGATCTCACCTATCGCGGCTGGGTGAAGGGCTGGCGCGCCCTGTTCCTGACCAGCGTCGGCGTGCCGGGCGAACTGCCGGCCGACACCAAGACCTGGCTGCGTCAGCAGCAGCGCTGGCAGGACGGTTTCCGCCATGTCTCGATGCGGATGTTTCCCGATATCCTGAAGAGCCGGGACATCACCCCGTCGGCCAAGCTGGCGGCGCTGCTGCATCTCTGCATGGCCTTGAAC
>JAGNNA010000465.1 GCA_017990895.1 Reyranella sp. | reverse complement strand
GTTCAACGTCGTGCTGCCGCAGGCCTTCCGGCTCACCATCCCGCCGCTGACGAACCGTACCATCGCGATCACCAAGGGAACGGCGCTCGGTACCGTCGTGGCGGTGACCGAGATCCTCGGACAGGCGAGCTCTGCCATGTCCAATTCCTACAATCCCTCGCCGCTGATGATGGGCGCGGCGGCCTATGTCGTCCTGTTCCTCCCCGTGGTCGTCGCGGCGCGCTGGATCGAGACCAGGTTCGCGTGGAACCGATGATCGAAGCCTTCTTCAACATCGAGATCATGAAGGCGGCCTGGCCCATCGTGCTGACGGGTCTGTGGAACACGATCCTGCTGTCGCTGATCGTGGTGCCGCTCGGCCTGCTCGGTGGCCTCATCCTGGCCCTGCTCGCCTCGATCAAGCATCCGCTGGTGCGCTGGCCCCTGATGGCCTGGGTCGACTTCTTCCGGGCCTTCCCGCCGCTGGTCCTGCTGGTCCTGTTGTTCGCGGGCCTGCCGTTCGCCGGCCTCGAACTGGGCGGCTTCGCCTGCGTGGCCATCGCCTTCTTTCTGAATACCGGCTCATACTACGGCGAAATCTTCCGCGCGGGCATCGACTCGGTGCCGGCCGGGCAGGTCGAGGCCGCGCGCTCCACCGGTCTCACCCGGATGCAGGCGATGCGCTACGTCGTGCTGCCCCAGGCGGTGCGCAACGTGATGCCCGATCTGCTCTCCAACACGCTGGAGGTGGTCAAGCTCACGTCGCTGGGGTCCGTCGTCGCGGTGCCCGAACTGCTCTACGAGGCGCGGCAGGCGCAGAGCATCACCTACAATCCGACGCCGATCGTCATGGCCGCAGTGATCTATTTCCTGCTGCTCTGGCCGCTCGTCCGACTGCTGAGCCGTCTGGAGAACCGCGCGCTGGCTGGCCGCCGCTGACGATGAGGCTTCAACGTCTCTGCACGCAGTCGCGGTAGGTCACTGTCTGGTTCGGGCCTTCCTCGACGAAGGCGGTGTCACCCTTGGTCCAGAAGACGAGGGTTTCGCTCGAATCGACATAGCGGACCCCCGATGCTGACAGGGTCTGGGGCAGGCTGAACTTGCGGCCGTCGCTCAGCTGGACGACGACACGGCCGCCGGGAATGGGCCGGCCGTCGAGACCGACGCTCGACTTTCCGTCGTAGAAGTCGGCCACGATCGTCTTGTTCTGCTGGCACGCATACCGAACTGTCGACATGGGGGCGTCGGGGGGCGGGGCCTTCAAAGGTGGTCCGTCATTGCAGGCGGCAATCGCGGACGCGAGAAGGACTGTGGCAGCTGGAGCCAGAGGACGAGACATGATCGGGACACCGGGCCGGAATGAGCGGACGAAGTCCCCTCAACGCGGCCAAACCGTCAACGTTTCCCGATGCTCTCAGTCGCGGGAGAGGGCCTCGATCAGGTCGAGCGTCTTCGCCCTGAGACTCTTGCTGCGGATCTTGTAGTAGGCGCGAACCAGCTCGAGCGTCTCGCGCTTGGTGTTGAGATCGCCATCGGTGGACTTTTCGGCAGCCTTGGGACGGCCGGGCTTGCGCTTGGCGCCAATGGCCGCGGCGTCCATGCCTTCGAAGAAGTGGGCCACGGGAACGTCGAGGACCTTGGCGAACTCGAACAGGCGGCTCGAGCTGATGCGGTTGAAGCCGCGTTCGTACTTCTGCACCTGCTGGAAGGTCAGTCCCACGGCCTTGCCGAGGTCCGTCTGGCTCATGCCGAGGAGGGCGCGCCGTTGCCGCAACCGGCTTCCGACGTGAGTGTCTACGGGATGAGAAAGAGCCACATATTCCTCCGATGCAAGATATAGCTGTCGCACGCGCTGCTTACAGCCACCTTTCGATTCCCACGCTAATGCACCTCCATAATTATACACGATATGCGCAAAAAGTCGCAGCCCCGACTGTATAATCAGGCAGTTGCCGCCGGGTTTTAAGCTCCATACCTTCCGGAGCAAGCGGCAAAGACCGCTCGCGGGAGGATTTCACGATGTTTTGCAGTCTCCGGACCACCCTGGCCTGCCTGCTTGCCCTAACTTTTACGCCGCCCGCCTTTGCCCAGGCCACCTGGCCAGACAAGCCCGTGAAAATTGTCGTGGGCTTCACGGCTGGCAGCTCGACGGATGTCACGGCGCGGATGTTCGCACAGAAATTCTCCGAAGCCTGGGGCCAACCGGTGATCGTCGAGAACGTTGCCGGCAATTCGGGCGCGATCGGTGTCGATCGGGTCGCCAAGGCGGCGCCTGACGGATATACGCTGATGTGGTCGGGCAATGCTGCCATCACGATCCTGCCGTCGATGCAGGCCCTGCCGTTTGATCCGCTGAAAGACCTCACGCCGATTTCGACATCGCTGGCGATGCCGTCGCTGTTCATGGTCAACAACGACCTGCCGGTCAAATCGATCCCCGAGCTGATTGCCTACGCCAAGGCCAATCCCGGCAAGCTTTCCTACGGCACACCGGGTGTCGGCACGCCGCAGCACATAGCGGGCGAGCTGTTCTGCTTCCTGGCCGGTATCAGGATGGAACACATCCCCTATCGCGGTGCCAACATGGCCGACCTGATGAGCGGCGTCGTCCAGGTCGGCATCCAGAATGCAGGCGCGGCGATGCCGCTGGTACGGGACGGGCGCGTGCGCGGCATCGCCGTCACTTCGCTCAAGCGCACGCCGAGCGCACCGGATCTTCCGACGCTGGCGGAACAGGGGTTTCCGGGCTTCGAGGCGACGTCGTGGTTCGCGCTGCTCGGGCCCGCCAATTTGCCCAGGCCGATCGTGGACAAGGTCCAGGCGGAGTCGCTGAAGGTGCTGGCCGATCGGGAGATGGAGAAGAAGTTCGCGGCCATGGGCCTCGACCTGGTGGGCAGTACGCCCGAGGAGACAGCGGCCGCCATCGCCGCCGACATCCCCAAATGGGCGAAGGTCATCCAGGACGCGAATATCAAGACAGGGAAGTAGCCGCTCAATCCACCTGCGGCAACGCGAAGGTCCCGGTCGTCGCACTGCCCGCGCACGTAGACACTCATTGCCACGCCGGTGGTCGAGACGCTGCTCTCGGACGCGCGAGGGCGGCCCGACCCGACATCGGCCTGGAAAATATCCGCAGCTTGAACCGACCTAGTATTCCTCGATGATCTGCCCGTTCGGAAGGATCGTGACCTTCTTGGGCACACCCTGTGGCCGGGTCGGGACGGGGTCGCGTGTGACGTTCGCGCGCCAGGACCCGTCATTCCGCTGCTCAAGCCGCTGGATGCGATAACCCTGGTTCTGGAGCTGGTCACGCTGCAGCGAATAGGTGTTGGGCTGGGGCGGCGGCGGCGCCATGACCGGCGCGGGCGGCGCGACAGGGGGTGGCAGCAAGGCGCCAGGCGACATGGTGTCGGGCATGCGACCGCCGTTTCCGATCGAGCCTGGCACGAGTTGCCCGTAGGCGGTGGCCGCGGCGGCAACCAGGGTCATCACGAAGACGGAGGCGAGCAGGTTTGAACGCATGTCGTTTATATAGGG
>JAGNNA010000464.1 GCA_017990895.1 Reyranella sp. | reverse complement strand
TCTCCGCCAGCTTGCCCAGCGCGGAGATGAGGCCGTTGGGGTTACGCGTGAACTGCACGGAGGTCGCGTCGGCAAGATACTCGCGCTGGCGCGAGACCGCCATCTGCACCGCCTTCGCCGCCAGCGGCGCCAGGATGGCGACGACCAGCAGCACGATGATCAGGATGCCGCCGCCGGAACTCCCTTTGCGGTCGTCGCTGCGCATCCGGCCCCAGTTCAGGGTTCGGAGCGCCATGTCGCAGACCAGCGCGATCAGGCCGACCGTGACGCCGACCACGACCATGTAGCGCGTGTCGAGGTTGGCGAGATGCGCCATCTCGTGCGCCACCACGCCCTGCAACTCGTCACGGCTGAGCGAGTCGAGCAGCCCGCGCGTGACGGCGATCGTGCCGTTGCCGACCCTGTTGCCGGTGGCAAAGGCGTTCAGCGCGTCGGTCTCCAGCACCATGACCCGGGGCATCGGCACACCCGCGGCGATCGAGATCTCCTCGACCACGTTGTAGAGCTGAGGTGCGTCCTGCTTTTCGATCTCCTTCGCGCCGGCCATGGACAGGACCATCCTGTCGCCCACCGCCAGCGAGATTGCGCTCCAGCCGATGCTGACGGCGGCCATCAGGCCGGCACCCGCGATGCCGACCTGGCTTACGACGGGCAGCGTATCGGAGGCTTCGCCTTCGAGCAGCGCGCCGACCAGATAGCCGATCCCACCGGCCAGCGCGGTGAGAGCCGCCAGCAGCACCATCGTGTTGCGGCGGTTCTCGTTCTGGGCGGCGACGAAATCGGTGGTGGCGCTCATGCGCCTTGCCCTCTCAGCGCAGCGCGACCTTCGGCACGGCGCGCTCGGCCTCTGGCATGTTGAACAGGTCCATCGGGCCGAACCCCAGCGACGCCGCGGCCAGCACAGCCGGGAAGCTCTGGCGGCGGGTGTTATAGGCGTTGACCGAGTCGTTGTAGAATTGCCGCGCGAAGGCGATCTTGTTTTCGGTGGTGGTGAGCTCCTCCTGGAGCTGCATGACGTTGTCGTTGGCCTTGAGCTGCGGGTAGTTCTCCATCAGGGCGAGCAGGCCGTGCGTCGCCTGGCTGAGCGCCGCTTCCGCAGGTCCCGCCTGCGCCGCGTTGCCACTCGCCGCCACCGCGTTGTTGCGCGCCTGGATCACCTTGGCGAGCGTCTCCTGCTCGTAGCCCATCGCGTCCTTCACCACCTGCACCAAGTTGGGAATGAGATCGTGCCGCCGCTTCAGCTGCACGTCGATCTGGCTCCACGCGGTCTGCGCCTGGTTGCGGCTACCGACGAGCCCGTTGTAGACGGCGATCAGCCACAGGCCGATGGCGACGACGATGCCGAGGAAGATCCATGTGCCCATGCCAGTTCTCCTTTGCCGCGGCCGCCAGTCTAGTCATGATCGGGGCCGTTCGGGAGGAATAAGGATGGATACGTCAGAGCTGCTGAAAGCCTTCTGCTCGGCCGTGAAACGGCGCGACGGCAAGGGATTCGCGAGCCTGTTCACCGAGGACGGCGTCTATCACGACGTGTTCTACGGCGACTTCGTGGGCCGCGAGCGGATCGCCGAGATGATCGACGACTGGTTCCATCGCACTGCCCACGGGTTCCGCTGGGACATGCATAGGCCGGTGAGCGACGGGAAGATGCTCTACGCCTACTACACGTTCAGCTACGTCTCGAAGCTGCCCGGCGCCGAAGGCAAGCGCGTCGGGTTCGAGGGCTGCTCAATGATGACCCTGCGTGACGGCCTGATCGCCGAATATCGCGAGGTAGCCAATGTCGGCCCCGCCTTCGTCGAGCTCGGCTTCGCGCCCGAGCGCACGTCGAAGATCCTCGCCAAGGAGGGCGCACATCTGCGCACCCAGCCGGAGTGGAAACGCCACGCCGGCTGAGACCCGCCGCGTGAGCTAGTCGCGCAGCAGCTCGTTGATCGAAGTCTTCGACCGGGTGCGCTCGTCGACGGTCTTCACGATCACGGCGCAGTAGGTCGACGGACGGTCCGGGCCGCCGCCGATATTGCCAGGCACCACCACCGAGTAGGGCGGCACCTTGCCGATGTGGATCTGGCCGGTGGCGCGATCGACCACCTTGGTGGTGGCGCTGATGAACACGCCCATCGAGAGCACCGCGCCGGTGCCCACGATCACGCCCTCGACGACCTCGGAGCGGGCGCCGATGAAGCAGTTGTCCTCGATGATGACCGGGTTGGCCTGCAGCGGCTCGAGCACGCCGCCGATGCCGACGCCGCCCGAGAGGTGGCAGTTCTTGCCGATCTGGGCGCAGGAGCCGACGGTCGCCCAGGTGTCGACCATGGTGCCGGTGTCGACATAGGCGCCGAGGTTGACGAAGGACGGCATCAGCACGACCGACGGGGCGATGTAGGAGCCGCGGCGCACGATCGAGCCGGGGACCGAGCGGTAGTTCGCCTTGGCGAAGCGGGCGGCGTCCCAGCCGGTGGTCTTGAGCGGCACCTTGTCGAACCAGGGCGCGGCACCCAGGCCGGGGAACGAGGCGCCGCCGTCCATCGGGACCGAATCGTAGAGGCGGAAGGAGAGCAGCACGGCCTTCTTCAGCCACTGGTTCACGACCCATTCGTCGCCGAACTTCGCGGCGGTGCGGTAGGTGCCGTCGTCGAGGCCGGCGATCGCCGCCTCGACGGCGTCGCGCACTTCGCCCCTGGTGGCGCTGTTGATGCCGTCACGCGCTTCCCATGCCGCGTCGATGGTGGCCTGTAGCTGCTTGCTCATTGTTCCCTCGGAAATCTACCGCGGGACCTTATATGCTGCTCCCGATGGCCTTCAAGCTCCCTGAATCGGTGCTGGTCGTGGTCTACACGCCGCGTTTGGACGTCCTCATGCTGGAGCGCACGGGCACAGGCCTGTGGCAGTCCGTGACCGGCTCGCGCGAACCCGACGACCCCGACCTCGAGGCGACAGCCCGCCGCGAGCTGCAGGAGGAAACCGGATTGGCGGTCGGCACCCTCACCGACTGGCGCCAGACCAACCGCTATGAGATCTGGGCCCAGTGGCGCGCGCGCTACGCGCCGGACGTCACCCACAATGTCGAGCATGTCTTCGGCTTCCAGGTGCCGGAACAGACCGTGGCAACGCTGGATCCCGCCGAGCACGTCGCGCAGCTCTGGCTGCCCAGGGAGGAGGCCATGGCGAAAGTCTTCTCGCCCACCAACCGCAACGCCATCTGGCAGCTCCAGCGGCGGGTGAAAGCGTAAGGGTCCCTCGCTACGCTCGGGATGACGATATTATTGAGTTGAACGCTGTGCGCCGATCCAGAAATCGCTGTCATCCCGAGCGTAGCGAGGGACCCTTGCTCAAGAGGGCTTATGAGGATTGTCCCCTCTCGGGCATAGTGGCCTCGCATGACTGTTCCCCACGAGGCCGCCGCGCCGCCCGTCCGTGAAGCCTCGAAGCTCGGCCAGTTCAGCTGGGCGCTGTTCGACTGGGCCAACCAGCCCTTCTTCACCATCATCACCACCTTCATCTTCGCGCCCTACTTCGCCAACGTGCTGGT
>JAGNNA010000463.1 GCA_017990895.1 Reyranella sp. | reverse complement strand
GCTCCAGAAACATGACGTTCGGGCTGTTTCGGCCTGTCCTCTTTGCGATCGGCGTCATCGGCCTGGCGATGGGTGGGCTCATCCTGAGCCACCGGTCCAACCCGGACATCGCTTCGTTGCCGCCGACGACTTCCGCGGTCCCGCCCGCGCCTGTCTCGCAGAGCCCCCCAGTGCGGGCACAGGCCACCCCGGGGGCCGTGATTCTGGCGGATTCGCAGCCCGCACCGCCCGTCACCGCGGCTGATTTCGGCAAACCGCCCTCCCTCGATCTCCGCGGCTTCCAGATGAAGCCGCCGGAAGCGCCCGGCCCCGACGCCGAACCGCCGGCCAGCGACATCTACGAACTCACCCTTCGCCTCGAGAAGGGCGATACGGTCGAGAAGATGCTGGCCGACATCGACGTGGCCGAAGGCGAGCGCAAGCAGGTCGCAGAGAAGCTCCAGTCTCTCCTGAAGAAGAAACGGCTCGCCGTCGGCGAGACCATCGAGCTCACGATGCAGACGATTCCCGAGCAGCCCGACACCCCCCGGGTGCTGGCATTGTCGGTCCGGCCTCAACCCGAGCGGGAGTACATCGTCAGCCGCAACGATGACGGCACCTACGATGCCGAGGAGAAGATCTACAAGGTCCGCCCGCGTATCGTCCGCGTCGAAGGCGAGCGCGACGGCTCGCTGCAGCAGAGTGGGATCAAGGCCGGCGCCCCTTCGGCGGCGATGGTCGAGTTCGTGCGCGCGCTGTCCTACGACGTCGATTTCCAGCGCGAGTTGAAGCAGGGCCAGAAGTTCACCGTGCTGCTCGAGCAGCTGGTCACGAGCGACGGCAAGGTCACGCATCCCGGCCGCCTGCTCGCAGGTGAACTCCGCCTCATGAAGCGCACCGTCGTCGTCATGCGCTATCGGCCACAGGGTGGGGCGGATGGCTTCTTCAACCCGCAAGGCGAGAGCGTCGTGCGCTCCTTCCTGCGCACGCCGATGGATGCATCGCGCATCACCTCGCGCTTCGGCATGCGCGAGCATCCGATCCTGGGCTTCAGCGCGTTGCATGCGGGCGTGGATTTCGCCGCTCCCCCGGGCACGCCGATCCTCGCCGCCGGCAACGGCAGGGTGATGTCCGCCGGGCCGAACGGCGGCTACGGCCTCTACGTGAAGTTGCAGCACACCCATGATGTGGCGACTGCGTACGCCCACCTGTCACGCATCGGACCGGGCATCAAGCCGGGCGTCCAGGTGCGACAGGGTCAGGTGATCGGCTTCGTCGGATCGACCGGCATGTCGACCGGCCCGCACCTCCACTACGAGTTCCTGAAGGGCGGCAAGCACGTCAATCCGCTCACCCAGAAGTTTGCCATGCGGGGCACGGTGGGGGGCAAGGACGCCGAGCGCTTCCGCGCGCTGGCAAAGCAGTATCTCGCCCAGCTGAAGAGCGCGCCGGCGGCCGGCGAGGCCGCAAAACCCGCGGACGCGAAGCCCGCCCCAAAGAAAACGGCGCAGGCCCCGAAGGAACCCGCGCCGTCACTTGTCGCCAGGAGCAACTAGCGTTCGTCAGTCGGCAGCGTCGCTCATCACGCGCTCGCCGCCGACCGTCAGCTCGCCATTCTCGACCCCGACCTCGACCGTGTCGCCGTCGTGGATCCTGCCCTCGAGAAGCTGCGTCGCCAGCGGATTCTGCAGGCTCCGCTGGATCACCCGCTTCAGCGGCCGCGCGCCGTAGACGGGGTCGTAGCCTCGGTTGGCCAGCCACTGCAGCGCCTTGCCGTCGAGCTTGAGCTCGATCTTGCGCTCAGCCAGCAGCTTCAGCAGCTTCTGCATCTGCACTTCGACGATGTCCGTCATGTGCGCCCGGCTCAGCCGGTTGAACAGCAGGATCTCGTCGAGACGGTTCAGGAACTCCGGACGGAACGCCCGGCGTACCTCCTCCATGACCTGCTCGCGCACCGACTCCGCCGGCTCGCCGTCCTTCAGGGCGGCCAGATGCGAGCTGCCGAGGTTGGACGTCAGGATGATCAAAGTGTTCTTGAAGTCGACCGTTCGGCCCTGTCCGTCGGTCAGGCGACCGTCGTCCAGCACCTGCAGCAGGACGTTGAACACGTCCGGATGCGCCTTCTCGACCTCATCGAACAGCACCACCTGGTAAGGCCGACGCCGCACCGCTTCGGTGAGGACGCCGCCCTCGTCGTATCCGACATAGCCCGGGGGCGCGCCGATCAGGCGGCTCACGGCATGCTTCTCCATGAACTCGCTCATGTCGATGCGCACCATCGCGTTGTCGTCGTCGAACAGGAAGGCCGCGATCGCCTTGGTGAGCTCGGTCTTGCCGACACCCGTCGGGCCGAGGAACAGGAACGAACCGATCGGACGGTTCGGATCCTGCAGGCCCGCACGGGCGCGGCGCACCGCATTCGCCACCGCGACGACGGCCTCGTCCTGGCCGATCACCCGCTTGTGGATCTCCTCCTCCATGCGCAGGAGCTTGGAGCGCTCGCCTTCCAGCATCTTGTCGACGGGCACGCCGGTCCACCGCGACACGACGGCCGCGATGTCCTCGGGCATCACCTCTTCCTTGACGCCCTTGCCGCCCGCGACCTCCTGGGTCTCGGCTTCCTTGAGCTTCTTCTCGAGGTCGGGGATCACGCCGTAGGCCAGCTCGCCCGCCTTGGCGAGTTCGCCGCGCCGCTGCGCCACTTCCAGCTCCGAGCGCGCCTTGTCGAGCTGCTCCTTCACCTTCTGCGAGTCCGCGAGCTTGTCCTTGGCCGAGGTCCACTGAGCGGTCAGCGCCGCGGACTTCTCCTCGAGCTCCGACAGCTCCTTCTCGAGGCGCTCGAGACGGTCACGCGACGCGGAGTCGCTTTCCTTCTTGAGCGCTTCCTTCTCGATCTTGAGCTGCATGATACGGCGGTCGAGTTCGTCGAGCGCCTCCGGCTTGCTGTCGACCTGCATGCGGATGCGGCTCGCCGCCTCGTCCATCAGGTCGATCGCCTTGTCCGGCAGGAACCGGTCGGTGATGTAGCGGTTGGACAGAGTCGCGGCGGCCACGATCGAGGAGTCCGCGATCCGGACGCCGTGATGCAGCTCGTACTTCTCCTTGATGCCGCGCAGGATCGAGATCGTGTCCTCGACCGTCGGCTCGGCCACGAAGACGGGCTGGAAGCGCCGTGCGAGGGCGGCATCCTTCTCGATGTGCTTGCGGTATTCGTCGAGCGTCGTGGCGCCCACGCAATGCAGTTCGCCGCGCGCCAAGGCGGGCTTCAGCATGTTGGAGGCATCCATCGCGCCGTCGGCCTTGCCGGCACCGATCAGCGTGTGCAGCTCGTCGATGAAGACGATGATCTCGCCTTCCGCCGACGAGATTTCCGACAGCACGGCCTTGAGCCGCTCCTCGAACTCGCCGCGGAACTTGGCGCCCGCGACCATCGCGCCAAGGTCGAGCGACATGAGCTTCTTGTTCTTGAGCGATTCCGGCACGTCGTCGTTGACGATACGCAGCGCGAGACCTTCGGCGATGGCGGTCTTGCCGACGCCCGGTTCGCCGATCAGCA
>JAGNNA010000116.1 GCA_017990895.1 Reyranella sp. | reverse complement strand
AAGTCCTGGTTCCGCATCGGCTTCGATCAGCTCCGAAGGCTCCTGCGTCATGATCCAGCCGCCGCCGTACAGCCTTGGCTCGTCATCGCCCAAGACCGCGTCAGAAGGCACCGAGTCGTGTAGTGTGGGGTTGACCCTGAAAGTCGTCGAAACGAACGGCGCGAACAGGATTCCTCTGCTGATAGCCGGTCAGGTCGATGTGATCTGGACGGCCACGTCGATCACCGACGAGCGCAAGGAGGTCATCGACTTCTCGATCCCCTACGCCGGAACGCAGACCGCGGTTTCGGGCCCGGAAGATATCATCATCGACACCCCCGGCGATCTCGCGGGCAAATCCATCGCCGTTGCGCGCGGGACCATCATGGACGACCAGTTGACCGCGCTGGCGCCTGCCGGAACCAATATCGTGCGTTTCGAGGACGAGGCGACGACGCTAACCTCGATCCTGTCCGGGCAGTTTGATCTGGTGGCGCAATCGACCAGCCTCAACAAAACGATCATGGATCGTGATCCGTCAAAGGTGATCGAGCCGAAGATCATACTTGGCACCAGCCTGCATGGCGTCGGCTTGCGCAAGGGTGACGAGGCTCTCAAGGCGAAGATCGACGAGTGGTTGCTTGAAAATATGGGGGACGGCACCTTGCCGAAGTTTTTCGAGGAAGTTCATGGTATGCCGATGCCCGACTTCGTGCTTGAGGCGACTCTGGGCACGGCACACTAAAGTACTTTTAGCCCCCGCCCCGATCCGGGTGTAAGAGCATGAACGAAAAGAAGTTGAGCGATATCGGGCGTTTGTGATTCTCCGTCTTTGTCGAGAAGATGGAGGGATCCGATGCCTTGGGATGATACCGCTCGTGTGGAGGATAGACGGGACACCGCGCGCTATCCAAGCGATTTGACGGATCGCGAGTGGGCATTGATCGCGCCATTGCTGCCGGGGGCCAAACGGGGAGGCCGTCCCCGAACCACGGATCTTCGCGCGGTGGTGGATGCGATCCTCTACCTGGCGTCGAGCGGCTGCCAGTGGCGCATGCCGCCGAAGGACTTCCCGCCGGTTTCCACGGTTCAGGGCTATTTCTATGGGTGAACGTCGAACCCCTGCGACAGCTCGATCATGGTCTTCTCGCCCTTGATCGCGGCAATTGCCACTTTCGCCTTGAAAACCGGACTGTGGTTCCGGCGCGGTCGTCTGGTCATGGTCATCTCCTCGCTCACAGCACCATGCTGCCTTGGCGCGGAAAAGTATCCATCCGGCGGCGGCCGTCTGACGCGGGCGGGGGTCTCGGGATAAGAGGCTGAAGCTATGGATGCGCATAGCTTCAGTTCCCGAGTAGAGGTGCTGTCCGTCACGGACAGCGGTCGGCGTCGTCGCTGGACGGCGGAGGAGAAGCTCCGCATCGTCGAGGAGAGCTTTGCGCGGCCTCGGGCGGTGTCGGCGACGGCGCGGCGGCACGAGATATCGCGGTCGCTGCTGACCCGGTGGCGGGCCGAGTATCGGGCCGGCCTGCTGGGGGTCGGTCGCGGTCTGGCGTTCGCGCCCGTGACGGTGTTTGCAGAATCCGCCTCGGCGGCGCCGGCGGCTTCAGCGGCCGAGGCAAAGGTCGAGATCGTGCTGGCCAACGGCCGCCGGGTCGTGGTGGCGGCGTCGATCGATCCCGCGGCGCTGGCGCGGCTGCTGCCGGTTCTGGAGGGCGCATGATCGCGTTCCCGGCCGGCGCGAAGGTCTGGATCGCCGGCGGCGTGACGGACATGCGCTGCGGCATGAACAGCCTGGCGCTGAAGGTGCAGCAGGGTCTGGGGCGCGACCCGCATGCGGGGGAAATTTTTTGCTTCCGGGGCCGCAGAGGTGATCTGGTGAAGATCCTCTGGCACGACGGGGTGGGCATGTCGCTCTACGCCAAGCGGCTGGAGGCGGGGAAGTTCATCTGGCCGGTCAGCCAGGGCGGAACGGCGGCGCCGATCTCGGCGGCGCAGCTGGGCTATCTGCTGGAGGGGATAGACTGGCGCAATCCGCGCTGGACGCAGCGGCCGGCAAAGGCAGGCTGATCGCCCGCATCCTTCTGTTTCTGCTCGGCTTTGGCCATGCGGCATGGTAGCTTCGGCCATGTCCGAGGACGCCGCCGAAATCGCCCGACTTCGCGCCGAGCTGGCGGCCACCAGGGCCGAGCTGGCGCAGGCGCGGGCGGTGGTCTCGGCCTCCGAGGCGATGATCTCGCACCTCAAGCTCGAGCTCGCCAAGCTGCGGCGCGAGCAGTACGGTCACAGGTCCGAACGCCGCGCCCGGCTGATCGAGCAGCTGGAGCTGCAGCTCGAGGAGCTCGAGGCCGCGGCCACGGCCACGGAAGATGCGCTTCGGGCAGAGACGGTTGCCCAGACGACACCGGTCCACGCCTTCGAACGGCGCAAGCCGGCGCGCAAGCCGTTTCCCGAACATCTGCCGCGCGAGCGCGTGGTGGTCGCGGCCCCCACCACCTGCACCTGCTGCGGCTCGTCCCGGATCGTGAAGATGGGCGAGGACATCACCGAGACGCTCGAGGTGATCCCGCGCCGCTGGAAGGTGGTCCAGACCGTCCGCGAGAAGTTCACCTGCCGGGATTGCGAGAAGATCAGCCAGCCGCCGGCGCCCTTCCACGCCATCCCGCGCGGCTGGGCCGGTCCCAGCCTCATCGCGATGGTGGCCTTCGAGAAGTTCGGCCAGCACCAGCCGCTCAACCGGCAGGCCGAGCGCTTCGCGCGCGAGGGCGTCGAGCTCAGCCTGTCGACCCTGGCCGACCTCGTCGGCCATGCCACCGTCGCGCTGGAGCCGCTCCATGCCCTGATCGCGCAGCATGTGCGGGCGGCCGAGCGCCTGCACGGCGACGACACGACCGTGCCGCTGCTCGCCCGGGGCGGCACGCTTACCGCGCGACTCTGGACCTATGTCCGCGACGATCGCCCCTTCGCCGGCGGCGCGCCGCCCGCCGCGCTGTTCTTCTTCTCGCGCGACCGCGAGAAGACCCATCCCAACCGGCATCTCGCCGGGTGGCGCGGCATTCTGCAGGCCGACGCCTATGGCGGCTACAACGACCTCTACCGGCTCGATCGCGCTCCGGGGCCGGTGACCAGCGCTATGTGCTGGAGCCATGCCCGGCGCAAGTTCTTCGAGCTGGCCGACATCGCCGGCAACGTCCGCAAGGGCAGACCCGCCCACGAGGTCTCCCCGGTCGCGCTGGAGGCCGTCAAGCGCATCGACGCGCTCTTCGACATCGAGCACGGCCTGGGCGGCCTGACCGCCGAGGCGCGGCTGGAAGCCCGGATGCGGCTGTCGCGCCCCCTCGTCCATGACCTGCACGGCTGGCTCCTCGCCGAGCGGGCGGGCATGTCGAAGCACAATCCCGTCGCCAAGGCGATCAACTACATGTTCGAGAAGGAGGGCCGCTGGGCGGCCTTCACCCGCTTCCTCGACGACGGTCGCATCTGCCTCACCAACAACGCCGCCGAGCGCAGCCTGTGTCAACGGCGGCGGAAGAACCGGCCACGGGGCGGCGCAAAACTCTACCACCTTGGGGACGGGTCACTGATGCCGGGATTGGAACGCGCCTTGGCACGCGCGCTCCCCGGATAGCTGGCGTGTGCCAAGGCGCGTTGGCCTGAAAGGCCAACCGGGTCGGCTGGCGTCAGGCGTTGGCTGGGGTTTTTCTCGCGCGGCTCTGGGCGAGCCGGTAGCTGTCGCCGTTCATCTCGAGGATGGTGACGTGGTGGGTCAGCCGGTCGAGCAGCGCGCCGGTGAGGCGCTCGGAGCCGAAGGTTTCGGTCCATTCGTCGAAGGGCAGGTTGCTGGTGATCAGGGTGGCGCCGCGCTCGTAGCGCTGGGAGATCAGCTCGAACAAGAGCTCGGCGCCGGTCTTGGAGAGCGGCACGAAGCCGAGCTCGTCGATGATCAGCAGCTTGTGACCGGCCAGCTGCTTCTGCAGGCGCAGCAGCCGGCGTTCGTCGCGGGCCTCCATCAGTTCGTGCACGAGGGCGGCCGCGGTGGTGAAGCCGACGGAGAGGCCCTTCTGGCAGGCGGCCAGGCCGAGGCCGAGGACTGCATGGGTCTTGCCGGTGCCGCTGGGACCGAGAGCGTCATGTCGAAGACATGCTTCCAGCATGATGACGTTCTCGCGCCGCTCGATCCATTCGCGAGCCGCGCCAGCTCGAGCACCTGCATCTTGTTCAGGCTGGGGATCGCCCTGAAGTCGAAGCTGTCGAGGCTTTTGACCGCCGGGAACCGTGCGGCCTTGATCCGCCGCTCGATCATCCGGCGCTCGCGGTCGATGAGCTCCAGCTCGACCAGGCGGGCGAGGAAGCGGACGTGGTCGAGCCCCTCGGCTGCGCATTGGCGGGCGAGCTTCTCGTACTCCCGCAAGAAGGTCGGCAGCTTCAGCGTCTTGAGGTGATGGGCGAGCAGGATCTCGGGAGCGTCCGTCACGCCGCATCCCCCGAGACCAGGCACATGTAGCTGGCCGCCGAGGTCCGGGCGACGGTGGCCCGTGGCAGGTACGGGTAGACGTCGAGGTCGAGCTTCGGCGGGCGCTTCTCGACCTGGCACAGCACCAGATGCTTGACGGCGTCGAAGCCGACGGCGCCCAGGCGCAGCGCGGTCTTCACCGCGGCATGCAGGTCGTCGAGCTCGAAGGTCTCCAGGAGCCGCAGCACCTGCGCGTACTCGCGGCGGCCCGCCTTGATCATCCGCGCCTCCATCAGCCGGCGCAGGGTCAGGAACTCGGGCGGCAGCTCCCATCCGGCCAGCGGGGCCGCCTGATCAAGGGCGCCGATCTTCTTCTCGATCAGGGGAAGGTAGTGGACCGGATCGAAGATCATGTCCTCGCGGTCGTAACACCGCGGGTGACGGGCGACGATCTCGCCACCGCAGCCGATCACCACCTGGTCGACGTAACCGCGCACCCAGACATCGCGGTGGCCGTAGGCGACCGGCACCGAGTAGTCGTTGGTCTTGTAGCGCACCAGCGCCTGCGAGCTGACCCGCCCGGTCGTCTGGTCGCAGGCGTCGAAGGGCGCGGCCGGCAGGTCGGCCATCGCTTCCAGGTCCCGCGCCAGTCGCGCGCCGATCGTCTCGGAATGCCCCCGCAGGATCTCCGCCTGGCGCCTGCGGCACTGCGCCTCGAGCCAGGCGTTGAAGTCCTCCCATGTGGCGAAGCGCGGCAGCGGAACCATGAAGGTGCGCCGCGCCCAGCCGACCAGACCCTCGACGGCGCCCTTGTCGTTGCCCTTGCCGGGGCGGCCGTAGCGGTCGCGGATCAGGTAGTGCGACAGGAAGCCGCTGAAGAGCGTGGCCCGCTTGCGCGTCCCGTCGGGCAGGATGCGCGCCACCAGGCAGCGGTCGTTGTCGTAGAGCACCGACTGCGGAACCCTGCCGAAGAACGCGAAGGCGTGGACGTGGCCATCGACCCAGGCTTCGGCGGTGGCCGCCGGATAGGCGCGGACGAAGCCGGCGTCGCTGTGCGGCAGGTCGAAGGCGAAGAAGTGCGCCGTCTGCTCGACGCCGCCGATCACCACGGTCGCCTCGCCGAAGTCGGCCTGGGCGTGGCCGGGCGGATGCGCGAGCGGCACGAACATCTCCCGTCCGCGGCGGCGATGCTCGCGGATGTAGTCCTTCACGATGGTGTAGCCGCCGGCGAAGCCGTGCTCGTCGCGCAGCCGCTCGAACACCCGCTTCGCGGTGTGGCGCTGCTTGGCGCGCTGACCGAGATCGTCCCGCAACCATTGGTCGATGATCTCGGTGAAACCGTCCAGCTTCGGCCGCTTGACCGGCGCCGATCGCCGATACCCAGGCGGGACCGAGAAGCTCAGCATCTTCTTCACGCTCTCGCGCGAGATCCCGAAATGACGCGCCGCCGCGCGCTCGCTCATGCCGTCCCGACAGGCGAGACGCACCTTCCGATAAAGCTCCACGCTGAAAATGCCCCCGCCCTCCCCGCAACCGGAAAGGGCCAAAGTGGCCGACTTTTACGCCGCCCGCAGCGAGCCTACCCCGCCGCTCCCGTGGCAGACTTTTGCACTGCCGTTTCCACATCTGCCCGTTACCGGGAAATGCTGTCGCCGGGGTTGCAATCGGTTCCCGCATCCAGCGGCGCAGAACGCTCTCGGCCACATCAAGGTCACGCGCGGCCTGCGCCACCGCCACACCCCGATCCGTCACCAGCCTTACAGCCTCGATCTTGAACTCACGGCTGAACTTCCGTCTCGTCATATCCACTCTCCAGTTCCTGGGTCACGATCTTATCTTCGTGTCCACGGAACCGGCAGCAGGCCAGTCCGGCCGCATCCGCAGCGCCGCCACCAGAAGCTTCGCCGGCGTCCGCTCCGAGGTCGCGATCAGCTCGGCCGAAGCCGTCGAGGATTACCGAGACGAAGCACGCGTTAGCCGCTACCGCTATCATTGAATCCGACGGCGCGGCATTTGGGAGGGCCGCGCCGGGTAGCCGTTTAACGACCTAAAGGAAGCCGATCGAGATCCAGGGGAAGGCGGCGACGATGATCAGGCCGACGAGGAGCGCGATCATGTAGCCGACGATCGGGCGCATACCTTCGTCCGGGTGGATGCGGCTGATCGCGCAGGCGGCGTAGTAGCCGACGCCGAAGGGCGGGGCGAAGAGGCCGAGGCCCATGGCGAGGCAGACGACCATGGCATAGTGGACCTCGTGGACGCCGACGGCCTTGGCGATCGGAAAGAGCAGCGGGCCGAAGAGCACGATTGCCGGGATGCCTTCGAGGACCGAGCCGAGGACGATGAAGGCGATGATCGAGACGGCGAGAAAGACCGGGACGCCGCCGGGCATCGCCTTCATCGCGTTGGCGAGATCCTGGGAGAAGCCGGACTGGGTGAGCGCCCAGGCCATGCCGGTCGCAGCGCCGATGATGAGCAGGATCGAGCCCGAAAGCGCGGCGGTGTCGACGAGCATCGGGTAGACCCGCTTCCAGTCGAACTGACGGTAGATGAGCAGCCCGGCGACGACGGTGTAGGCGATGCCGATGGTCGAGACCTCGGTCGCCGTCGCGATGCCCTCGATCACTGCGGCGCGGATGATGAAGGGGAGGGCCAGCGCGGGGACGGCGATCAGAAAGGCCCTGGCGATCTCGCGACCGCTGGCGCGGCGCACGCCGGAAAGATCCTCGTGGCGATAGCGCCACCAGACGAGCGCGGCGAGCGTCAGGCCGAGCACCACCGCGGGAAGGAGGCCGCCGGTGAAGAGCGCGGCAATCGAGACGCCGGTGACGGAGCCGATGGTGATGAGGACGAGCGACGGCGGGATGGTCTCGGTCTGCGCACCGGTGGCGGCGAGCAGGGCGACGAGGTCGCCCGGCTTTGCGCCGCGCTTGCGCATCTCCGGGAAGAGGGCGGGGGCGACGGCGGCCATGTCGGCGGCCTTGGAGCCGGAGATGCCGGAGACGAGGTACATCGCGCCGATCAGCACATAGGAGAGGCCGCCGCGGACGTGACCGAGCAGGCTGGCGAGGAAGCCGACCATGGCGCGCGCCATGCCGGTCATCTCGATCAGCAGGCCGAGGAGGACGAAGAGCGGCACGGCGAGGAGGATGAGGTGGCTCATGCCCTCGTCCATACGCCCGGCGACGACGAGCGTCGGGGTGTGGGTCGTGACGGCGAGGTAGGCGAAGGTGGCGAGCGCGAAGGAGAAGGCGATCGGCACGCCGAGCAAGACCATGGCGCCGACGCCGAACAGGAAGAAGATCAGCAGGTTCACGTTCTCGAGCGGCATCAGCACCGGGCTGAGGAGCGCGAAGACGACGACGAGCGCAGCCATGATGCCAAGCGCCAGGAGAGCGTCGCGGGTGGTGCCGACGCGGAAGAGCTGGATGAACCCGACCACGATCATCAGCGCGAAGCCGACCGGCAAGGCGGCGGCCCGCCAGGTGTTGACGATGCCGAGCGCCGGCGTGATCACCCAGGATTCCTCCTGGGCAAAGACAAAGGCCGGGCCGACGATGAGGACGAGGAAGGTGAGGGTTGCCGCAATCGCCACGAGGTCGAGCAGCGCCCGCGCTCTGGGCCGCATCATGCCGACGAGGGCGGTCATCCGCATGTGCTCGCCGCGCCGCAGCGCCACGACGGAGCCGAGCATGGCGAGCCAGACGAAGAGGATCGAGGCGAGCTCGTCGGACCAGATCAGCGGGTGGTGCAGCGCGTAGCGCCAGATCACGCCGGCGAGCAGCACCACGACCTCGACGACAACGAGGATGGCGGCCGGCAACTCGACGATCCGGCCGACGACGTCATTCAGTCGCTCGAGCCAGGGAATCGGCGCCCGGCGTTCGGTTTCGGCGCCGAGCTCGGCGACGGCGGTGGTTTCGCTGGGGATGTTCACGCGGGTTTCCTCCTCATTCTGATCATTGGATTTGGGGAGCCGTCAGCCGAGCTTTCCGGAGACCTGCTCCAGCAGCTCCCAAGCGGTATCGCCGTACTTCGCGCGCCACTGCGCGTAGAAGTCGGTCTTGCCGAGCGCGACCCGGAACGCCTCCTGGTCGACGTCGATGAAGGTGAGGCCCTTGCCGCCGAGATCGGCGCGCAGCGTGTGGCTGAGGGCCGCGATGTCGGCGCGCTGGTCGAGCGCCGAGCGGTCGATCTCGGTCCGGACGATCTCCTGCAGGTCCTCCGGCAGCATCTCGAAGAGCCGGGTGTTGGCGAGGACCCAGTAGCCGTCCCAGACGTGGCCGGTGAGCGAGCAGCTCTTCTGGACCTCGTAGAGCCGGCCGGTCGAGATGATCGCGAGCGGGTTCTCCTGGCCCTCGACGACGTGGGTCTGGAGCGCGGTGTAGAGCTCGTTGAAGTTGATCGGCGACGGCCCCGCGCCGAGCGCCTTGAAGAGCGAGGTGAGCGCCGGCGCCGGCGGCACGCGCAGGCGGAAGCCGTCGAGATCCTCGGGCGTGCGGATTTCGCGGCCTGACGAGGTGATCTGGCGGAAGCCGTTGTCCCAGATCCGGTTCATCGCGAAGATCGGCCGCCGCGCGATCTCGGCGCGGATATGGTCGCCGAACGGGCCGTCCATCGCCTGCCAGACCTGGTCGTAGTCCTTGAAGGCGAAGCCGAGGCTGGTCATCCCCGAGAGCGGCACGAAGGTCGCGAGGATCAGCGAGGAGACGTTGAAGAACTCGACGGCGCCCGAGCGGACCTGCGCCAGCAGGTCGGTGTCCGAGCCGAGCTGGTTCGCCGGAAAGAGCCGGATGTCGACCCGGCCCGAGGTCGCCTCGCGGATGCGGTCGATCGCTTCCTGGGCGCGGATGTTGACCGGGTGGGTCACCGCCTGTCCGGTGGCATACTTCAGCCGGAACTCGGCGGCGTTGGCCGGCCGGCTCAGGATGGAGACGAGGGGAAAGGCGGCGGCGGCACCGGCAAGGAACGCGCGGCGGGTCGGGCGCAAGGCTGTCATGGTATCCTCCACTTCGGGGGCGCGTCTCAGGCGGCGCCGTTGAGGGCCCGATAGGCCCGGATGACCTGGCTGTCGTCGGCGGCGCCGTCGCCGCGACCCGAGGTCGAATTGAAGAGCTGGAAGGCGAGGGCCGTGAGCGGCAGCGCTGCCTTGGTCTCACGCCCGGCCTCGAGCACGATGCCGAGATCCTTGACGAAGATGTCGACGGCGCTCGTCACCTCGGGATCGGCCTCGATCATCCGGGGTCCGCGATCACGGAGCATCCAGCTTCCCGCCGAGGTCTCGGTCAGGATGTCGAGCATCCGCCCGGTATCGACGCCGATGCGTTCGGCGAGCGACAAGGCCTCGGCGGCGACGACGATGTGGACGCCGCAGAGAAGCTGGTTGACGGTCTTGACTGTGGCGCCCTGGCCCGGCGTGTTGCCGACGTGCAGCGTGCGGCTGCCCATGGCCGAGAGGACGGGCAGTGCGGTTTCGAAGTGCGCCGGCGGAGCGGCCGCCATGATCGTGAGGCTGCCTGCCGTGGCGCCGACGACGCCTCCAGACACCGGGCAGTCGATGAAGCGACGGCCCGTCTCGGCGACGCGTGCGGCAATGGCGGCAACTTGCTGCGGCGGGCAGGTCGCCGTCAGGCAGATGATCGCTTCCGCCGGCGCGGCGCCGAGCGCGCCGTCGTCGAAGAGAACAGTCGCGGCTTGGGCAGCGTTGACCACCATCAGGACGATCACGTCCGCCTCGGCGCAAGCCTCGCGCACCGACGCGGCGGGGGTGCCGCCGGCGGCTTCGAGGTCGGCGAGCGCGGCGGGGCTGAGGTCGTAGCCGCGGACGTCGAAGCCGGCGCGGATCAGGTTGCGGGCCATCGGGCGACCCATGGCCCCAAGACCGATGAAGGCGACACGTTGCATGCGTTTCTCCCTAGGGAACGTGGGCGCACGCCCCCGGACCGCCGGCCGAGGAGTCGGCGGGACGGGTCGTGACGCGTACTTCGGATCAGGCGGGATCAGGCTGGGCGTACGCCCGACCGGGGGGCTGGATCAGAGCCAGCCCTTGATGCTCGCCCCCATTGCGGCGGCGGAGATGCCGTAGCGGTCGTGCAGCGTCGGCAGGGCGCCGGCAGCGAGGAATTCGTCGGGCAGGCCGATGTGGCGGAACTTCGGCGCCACGCCCTCGCGCAACAGCACGCCCGCCACCGCCTCGCCGAGACCGCCGATCACCGTGTGGTTTTCGGCGACGACGACCATCCGCCCGGTGCGGGCGGCTTCGGCAAGGATCGTCGCGGTATCGAGTGGCTTGATCGTCGGCACGTGCAGCACCGCGACCGAGATCTTGTCGGCCTCCAGCGCCTTCGCCGTCTCCAGCGCCCGCATCGTCGCGAGGCCGGTGGAGATGACGAGCACGTCCGAGCCGTCACGCACGACCTTGGCCTTGCCGAGTTCGAAGGTGTAGCCGTACTCGTCGAGCACCAGCGGCACCTTGCCCCGCAGCAAGCGCATGTAGACCGGACCGTCGTGGGCAATCATCGCCGGTACCGCCTGCTCGATCTCGAGGGCATCGCAGGGGTCGATGACCGTCATGTTCGGCATCGCCCGGAACAGCGCCAAATCCTCCGCTGCCTGGTGGCTCGGCCCATAACCCGAGGTCAGGCCAGGCAGCGCCGCCGCGATCTTTACCGGCAGATTCTCTTCGGCGATCGTCTGGTGGATGAAGTCGTAGGCCCGCCGGGAGGCGAAGACCGCATAGGTGGTGGCGAAGGGGATGAAGCCCTCGTGGGCGAGACCGGCGGCGGCGCCGAACAGCAGCTGCTCGGCCATGCCCATCTGGTAGAAGCGGTCGGGAAACGCCTCCTTGAAGATGTGGAGGTCGGTGTACTTGCCGAGGTCCGCGGTCATGCCGAGGATCTTCGGGTTTTCCTTCGCCGCCGCGACGAGCGCATGGCCGAACGGAGCCGGCTTCGTCGCCTGTCCCTCCGCCGCAATCGAGGCGATCATCGACGAGGTGGTCAGCTTCACCTTCTTCGGCGCGAGATCCTTGGTGTCGGTCGTGCTCACGATGCGGTCCTCCCGGCGTCGAGTGCGTCAAGCGCGAGCTGCCACTCGTGCTCCTCGACGCGGATGAAGTGGTTTTTCTCGCGGGCTTCGAGGAAGGGCACGCCCTTGCCCATCAGCGTGTCGGCGATGATCATGCTGGGCTTGCCGCCGTTCTCCGTCTTCGCGGCGTCGAAGGCCGCGACCACGGCGTCGAGGTCGTTGCCGTCGACGCGCTGGGTGAACCAGCCGAAGGCCTGCATCTTCTCGCGCAGCGGCTCGAATCCCATCATCTCGCTCGAGGGGCCGTCGGCCTGCTGGTTGTTGACGTCGACAACCGCGATCAGGTTGTCGAGCTTGTGGTGGGCGGCCGACATGATCGCCTCCCAGACCGAGCCCTCGTCGAGTTCGCCATCGGAGAAGAGCACGTAGACGCGGCTGTCCGAGCCCTTGCGCTTCAGGCCGAGCGCCATGCCGACGCCGATCGAGAGGCCGATGCCGAGCGAACCGCCCGACATCTCCATCCCTGGCGTGTAGGCGGCCATGCCCGACATCGGCAGGCGCGATCCGTCCGCGCCGTAAGTCTCAAGCTCGTCCTCGGGAACGATGCCTGCCTCGATCAGCGCGGCGTAGAGCGCGATGGCGTAGTGGCCGTTCGAGAGCAGGAAGCGGTCGCGATCCTCCCAGTGGGGATCCTCGGGCCGGTACTTCATCGCGTGGAAGTAGGCCGCAGTCAGCACGTCGGCGATGTCGAGGGCTTGGGCGACATAGCCCTGACCCTGAACTTCGCCCATCAAGAGCGCGTTCCGCCGGACGCGGTAGGCCCGCTCGGCAAGGTCGACGTTGTGTCCGATCGTCGTGGTCACGGGGTTCCCTCCGGGTGTCAGTGGATGAGCATGCCGCCGTTGACGTCGATGACGGCACCGGTGGTGTAGGAGGCGAGGTCCGAGGCGAGGAACAGGCAGGCGCGGGCCACGTCCTGTGCATCGCCGAGACGATTCATCGGGATGCCGTCGAGAACCCGCGCCCGCATCGCATCGTCAAGCTTGCCGGCGGTGATGTCGGTCTGGATGAGGCCCGGCGTCACCGAGTTGATGCGGATGTTGTCCGGTCCGAACTCCCGAGCCATCGCCTTGGCGAGGCCGAGGACGCCGGCTTTTGCGGCGCTGTAGTGCGGTCCGCCGAAGATGCCGCCGCCGCGCTGCGCCGAGACGGATGACATGCAGACGATCGAGCCCGATCTTTGCTTGCGCATCGAGGGGATCGCCGCCTGGCTCATGTAGAGCGTGCCGCGAAGGTTGACGTCGAGGATGCGGTCGTAACCCTCGTCGTCGATCTCGAGGGTCTTCACCGGCTGGGTGATGCCCGCGTTGTTGACGAGCACGTCGACCCGGCCGAATTCGCCGGTCACCTTCTCGACCGCCGCGACGCAGGCTGCCTTGTCGGTGACGTCGCAGGCATAGCCGCGGTGGCCCGCGCCGAGCTCGCGCGCCGCCGCCGCGGCGGCGTCGCCGTCGAGGTCGAGAACGATCGCGGTGCCGCCGTGCTCGGCGAAGAGCCGCGCTGTCGCCCGCCCAATGCCCCGGGCCGAGGCCGCACCTGTGACGATGCAGGTCTTGTCTGCGAGAAGCATCTCTGCTTACCCCCTTGAATGCGTTGGTCTTTATTGACGCAGGCAGCGCGCTGGCGCTCGCCCGTAATCCACCCTCGGACCGGTTTTCGCCCTGTCCGTATTGTGCCCCATGCATACC
>JAGNNA010000115.1 GCA_017990895.1 Reyranella sp. | reverse complement strand
GGGGATGTGTATAGGAGATAGGCGAAGGACCGCTGCTGTCCTTCTGGGCGGCGATCGCCTGGCTCTGCATGATCACCGTGCGATCCTGCATCCATCTGCTGGCGCCGGGCGGAGGCGCCCAGTCGATCGCCACGATCGACGTCGCTACCGTGGCCGGCGGCGCCAACATCGTGGCGGTGTTCGGCCAGTGGGGTGCGATCCAGCTCCTCCTCGCCCTCCTGCTCTGGGTGCTGCTGCTGCGCTGGCGCGGAACGGTGCCGCTCGTGCTGCTGGTCTTCGCGCTCGAGCCGGTATTGCGCGGGCTGGCGGGGCACCTCAAACCGGTGACGACGATGGGCACGGCCCCGGGCGCCGCCCTCAATTGGCTCGCACTGCCGGTGATGGCCTTCTTCCTCTACCTGTCGCTCTGTCCGGCGCGTCGCTGACCGCGGCGGTCACCTGCCGGGCGAGAGCATGATTTCGCCCGTGGGCTTGAACAGGAGGCCGTAGGAAGCGCCGTTGAGGCACACGGCGGTCAGCACGACGTCGTAGTCGACCCGTCGGGGAGATTCGATCCTATGGATGCCGGTGCACGGCGCCCGGGCCCCGACCAAGGCTTCCATCACGACCGTCTTCAAACGAGGCATCAGACTCCGGTCATCGGGTGGCGGGACTCCGAACACGGCGACGATCTGGGCCGCCATCCAGCCCGGCGCCGCGTACAGACCGAGCCCCATGAGACCGATCGAGAGGACCATGAGGATTCCGACGAGCTTTCCCAAGACCCACTCCCCCCTTCGCGGCTGGGCGTTCGCATATGAGGAAAAGGTCCCTCACTGCGTTCGGGATGACACCTTTTGTTTGACTGGCGCACTGCGCAAATCAAACCAGAATTGTCATCCCGAGGCGAAGCCGAGGGACCTTTCGTCTTCTTCACAACGCCAACGACCAGGGCCTTTCAAGGCCATGTGCGATTGTCCCACCCTATACCGGAACGGACTCACCGATGGCCTTGGCGCCGACCAGCGCGTCGATGTCGGCATCGCTGTAGCCGACTTCTGCGAGGATCTCGCGCGTATGCTCGCCGAGGCGGGGCGGCAGGCGGCGGATCGCCGCCGGGCTTTCCGAGAAGCGCGCTGGCGGGCGCGCCTGCTGGATCGTCCCCTCCGTCGGATGCTCGAGCTTCTGGAACAGGCCGACCGCCTTCAGGTGGGGCTGCTCGCCGATCTCCGTCATCTTCGCGAACGAGGCGTGCGGAACGTCGATCCGGAGCAGCAGCTCCTCCCATTCCGCCGTGGTCCGCTCGAGGGCGATCTCCTTCATGCGCGCGTAGATCGCATCGATGTTGGCCGCCCGCTTGATCGGATCGCGGACGGAGAACTCCTCGATGCACTCGGGATGGCTGACCGTCTCGAAGAAGGTGCACCAGTTCTCGCCGGAATAGGGAAGCATGGTGAGCCAGCCGTCCCTGGTTTTGACCGGCTTGCGTTCCTTGACGCGCTTGTATCCCGCGGGCCCGATCGGGGGCACGAAGGCGTGTCCACCCAGCATCTCGATACTGTTGAAGGCCGCGACGGTCTCCAGCATGGGGACCTCGACGAGCTGGCCCTTGCCGGTGCGTTCGCGATAGACGAGCGCCGCGGCCACGGCGCCGGCGAGCGCGAGACCGCAAAGCTTGTCGCCGACGAGGCTCGGCACGAAGGCCGGTTCCTCGTCGCTCCCGATGGACGAGGCGAGGCCGGACGAGGCCTGGACGATCTCGTCGAAGGCCGGCCGCTTGGCCCAAGGCCCGTCCTGCCCGAAGCCGGTCGCGGTCGCGTAGATGATCTTCGGATTCAGCGCCTTGCAGGCCTCGTAGCCGAAGCCGAGTCTTTCGAGAGCGGCGGGACGGATGTTGGTCACCAGCGCATCCGCGCGGGCGATGAGGCGCCGCAGGACTTCGGCGCCGCCGGCGGTCTTGAGATCGATCGCCACGCTGCGCTTGTTGCGGTTGGCGGCCATGAACTGCCCGCTCATGCCCCGGTTCCGGAACTGACCGGTATAGCGCCACTGGTCGCCGGTCAGCCCCTCGACCTTGATGAGTTCGGCGCCCCAGTCGCCCAAAGTCTGGGCGCCAAAGGGACCGAACAGGACGGTCGTCAGATCCAGAATGCGAATGCCGGCGAGCGGCCCGGTTGCCTCGGTCATTGCAAATCCCGCGGATGGTCGGTTGGACGTCTCAGATAGACAAGGACGCGGCGCAGCGAAAGCGCGGCCAGCCGGTCACCGAAACGTCCTGACGTCAGGAGGCTCTTTGCCGCATTAGACCGGGCCGCATCACACCGGGCCGCATCACACCGGGCCGCATCACACCGGGTTGGTCGGACCCGAGGTCAGGCGCCGCATGTGCCGGCGCATGCCGTGATAGTCGTTGATGGCGTTGTGCATGGTGCGGCGGTTGTCCCAGATCGTGAGCGTGCCGGGCTTCCAGTGGACACGGCAGGTGAATTCGGGCCGGGTCGCGTGCGCCTGCAGCCAGTCGATCATCGGCTTGCTCTCCTCCGGGGTCATGCCCTCGAAAGCAACCGTGTGTCCGATGCTGCAATAGAGTGCCTTCTGGCCGGTCTCCTCGATGGTGCGCACGATCGGATGCACCGCCTCGTAGGAATCGGCGTCCTCGGTGCCGGTGATCTTCATGCCGCCGACCACCGCGTGATGCGCCTTGCGGCCGCCCAGATGCTTCAGGCCCGCGCTGTTCACCCCCTTGAGCGTGCCCAGCATCTCCTTCATGCGATCCGACAGGCTCTCATAGGCCGCGACCGTGTCGCAGTAGAGCGTGTCCCCGCCACGGTCCGGCGTCTCCAACGCATAGAGCAGGGTCGCGAGCGGTGGGGTCTTCATGTAGGTCGTGTCGGAGTGCCAGCCGCCACCGAAGTTCCGCTTCTCCGACGGCTCCTTGACGATGTCGAACAGGAACGGGAAGTCGTCCATGCCCTTAACGAAGGGATAGTGATTGGGCTCGCCGAACCGGGCGCCGACGTCCATCAGGTCCTGCGGCGACAGCGCCTGGTCGCGGATCGCGATCACCTTGTGGTCGAGGAATGCCTGGTGGACCTGCGCCCAGTCGTGATTGTCCATGGTGCGCAGGTCGACGCCCGTCACTTCTGCCCCGAGAGAACCCGCGATCGGTGTCACGGTGATGCTGCTGCTGGCCATGTGAACGCTCCTGATGTTTACGCCCTGTCCCGAAGGACGATTAGAGACCGTGACGCGACCAACGGCAATCGCCCACGGCCGAAGCTAGGATTCGGCCTTCATCTCGGCAAAGGTGTCGCAAGCCAGCAGCAAGGCCTGCCGGACGGGCGGCAACCCGATATAGCCGCTGAGGTGCAGGAGCGCCTCGACGAGTTCGTCCTCCGTCCAGCCCTGGTTCCGCGCCATGCGAAGGTGGGTCGGCAGGACATGCCATTGCCCTTGCGACGTATCCGAAACGACACAGATGAGGGCACGGGTCTTCAGGTCGAGCCCGGGACGCGTCCACAGCGCGCCGAAGAGGGTTTCGCGCGCATGATCGGCGAACTTCTTCATGATCGGATCGCCGTACACATCCTTGTCCAGCTGATCCGTCTTCTCGTCGCCCACAAGCCGGCGGCGGATGTCGGTCCCGGCCTTGTAGCTGTCGCTCTCGGACATGCCCCCGACTCCCGTCAACCCTCGATCTTAACGCCGGCGCTGTTGATGACCTTCTCCCAGCGATCGAACTCGGAATGCAGGAACTTAGTCGCTTCCGCCGGAGTCGTACCGATGGGAACGACGGCCTGCTCTATGAGCCGCGAGCGCACTTCGTTGTCCTTCAGGGCCTCGATTGCCGCCTGCGAGACCTTGTCGATGATCTCGCGTGGCGTGCCTGCCGGCGCAAAGAACATCGACCAGCTGGACGCCACGATGGGCGGCCCGCCGGACTCGACGATCGTCGGAATTTCCTTGATGGCCGGCACGCGCTCCTTGGCGAGAAGCGCAAGGCCGCGAATCTTGCCCGCATTGATCTGGCTCATGACGCCGATCGGCACTTCCAGCAGCAGCTGGATGTTGCCGGACACCAGGTCGGCCAGCGCCGGAGCGGTTCCCTTGTAGGGCACGTGCACCATGTCGATGCCGGCGATCTGCTTGATCAGTTCGGTCGTCAGGTGAGCGGCGGCTCCGATCCCGGTCGATCCATAGGAGATCTTGCCCGGGTTCTTCTTGGCGTACGCGATCAGCTCGCCGACGGTCTTCACGGGAAGGTCGTTGGAGACGCAGATGATGAGCGGCGACTCGCTGACGAGGGAGATCGGCTCGAAGCTCTTCACCAGGTCGAACTTCGTCTTGCCGGCATAGAGCGTCTTGTTGGTCGCCTGCGCGGTGATGAATGTGGCCAGCGTGTAGCCATCGGGCGGTGCATTGGCGACGAACTCCGCCGCGATGAGCGCGTTCGCGCCGGGCTTGTTGTCGACGACGAAGGGCTGGCCGACGTTCATCTTGCTCAGCACCAGGCGTGTCACGACGTCGGTGAGTCCGCCCGCCGTGTAGGGCACGATCCAGCGGATCGGCTTGGCGGGCCATGCCTGGGCGCGGCTCTCGGGGGCAAATCCGGCGGCAGCCGCGATGCCGGTCAGGACCATCGCCCGTCGATTCAGCGTCGTCATCACTTCCTCCCGTCAGAAGCCGTAGAGAACGGCCGGGTTCTCCACGAGCACCTTGTGCCGGACCTTTTCGTCAGGCGCCCACCGGCCGAGCAGCTCCAGCAGCGGACCGGTCTCGATCATCGGCTTGAAGTAGGTCGCGTGCGGCCAGTCGGAGCCCCAGACCATCCGGTCCGGTGCAGCCTCGAGCAGCGCCTGCGGCATCTCGTTCGTGTCACTGTATCCGGCGACATCCGCCGTGCGCCGATAGGCAGCGGACAACTTCACCCAGGTATTTCCCTCCTTCACCAGCGACAGCAGCGCGGCGAAGGCGGGATGGGCAGCCCCGCTGGAATGATGGATGGCCGCAATGTGATCGATGACGATGGGAATACGCATCTTCGACAGAGACGGCGCAGCTTCGAGCAGCCTGGGCGGATTGACGAGGAATTGCAGGTGCCAGCCCATCGGTCCGATACGGGCCGCAAGGGCGTTCATCGCATCGAAGCCCACGCCGCCGCTCAGGGCGACGTTGATGCGCAAGCCGCGCACCCCTGCTTCGTGAAGCTCCGCGAGTTCGGCATCCGTCACGTCGCTTGCGCAGACCGCGACACCGCGCAGTCGCTCGCGGTGGCGCTTGAGCACGTCGACCATCAGCCTATTGTCGGTGCCGTGGATGCTGGGCTGGACGAGGACGCCACGGTCCAGGCCGAGCCCGCCCAGCATCGCCAGATACTGGGCTTCCGTCGCTTCGGGTGCGGTGTAGCTCCGTTTCGGCGTGAACGGATAGGCGACCCCGTCGCCGATGACGTGCGCATGGCTGTCGCACGCATTGGCCGGAACCTGCCAGGAGGGCTTGACCATCCGTTCGAGGGGACCCGGGCAGGTCGGCGCTTCCTCGGTGGCGAGCGGGTGAACGGGCACGATCTGTTGCATGTCGATCTTGTCCGGATGTCGGCTATTCGGGCTTGAACATGCCGGCCTTGACCAGCGCCATGATCCCGACCTCCTGCTCCTTGAGATAGGTCGTGAACTCGTCGACCGTCGTTGGACTGACGACCGATCCCAGTTCTGTCAGCTTCGACGCCACCGCCGGATCCTTCAGCGCTGCCACGAGCGACTGGTTTAGCTTCGTGATGACAGGCTTCGGCGTCTCGGCCCGGGCAAACAGGCCGGCCGTCGTTCCTCCGTCGAAAGGCTTGCAGCCGAGGTCCTTGAGGTCGGGGACGTCCGGAAGCTGCGGGACGCGGGCCAGGCTGAGCGCCGCCAGCGCCTTCAACTTGCCGGCCCGAATCTGAGACAGCGAGGTGCTGAGCTGATCGACATAAAGTTCGAGCTGACCCGACAGCAGGTCGGTCATTGCCGGCCCCGTGCCCTTGTACGGGATCGTGTTGAAGGTGACGCCCTCGTTCAGCTGCAGGCGCATCAGCGTGATGTGGTTCATCGTGCCATTGCCCGCATGGCCGAAGCTGATCGAACCGGGCGCCTTTCGCGCCTGCTCGAGGACCTGCCGCATGTCGTTGAAGGGCCCATCCTTGCGGGTCACGACAAGCATGGGCACCGTCGTCATCAGGCCGATCGGCGCGAACAGCGGCACCATCGAGGGACGGCTTGCCATGTAAGGCGAGACGAAGAGCGTGTTGAAGCTGCCCATCAGCAGTGTGTGACCGTCGGCCGGCGCATTGGCCGCCGCCTCGCCGCCGACGACACCGCCCGCACCCGGACGATTCTCGACGACGACAGTGGCGTTGAGCTGTCGTGCTAGACCCTCGGCCACGATGCGGCCGGTGATGTCGTAGTTGCCGCCCGGCGCGAAAGGCACGATCCATTTGATCGGGCGCGCGGGGAAGTCCTGGGCAGCGCTCTCGCGCGCCAGTCCAGTGGCGAATATCGACGTCATCAGACTGCTGCGCAGGAATTGCCGACGATCGACGTTCATCTTCCACTCCTCATTGTTCGCGTCCGCGGGGTCAGAAGCCGTAGAGCGAAGCGGCATTGTCGACGAGGATCTTCCGGCGGATCTTCTCGTCCGGCACACATTCGAAGAAGAGATCGAGCAGGTTCGACATCCGGGGGATGGCCGCATCCGCATGCCCGACATGAGGCCAGTCGCTTCCCCAGACCAGGCGGTCCGGATTGGCGGCCACGAGCGCCTTCATGAAGGGCACCGTATCTGCATAAGGTGCGCCTTGCCGCGTGTTGCGGTCTGCCCCAGAAAGCTTGCACCAGTAGCGGCCCGTCTTCAGCCGCTCGCAGAAGCCGCGGAAGCCGGCATAGTCGACGCCCTTGTCCGTCATGGTGCGGCCCATGTGGTCGATCACATAGGTGAGCGGCAGCTTCTCGAGAGTCGGCGCCAGTTCCTCCAGGTCGCCGGTCTCGATCCAGAGCTGGGCATGCCAGTTCCGCTCGGCCAGCCGCGGCGCCAGGGCCAGCAGGTCCTCGTACTTCATGCCCTCCGACGAAACCGGCTTGCCGTCCTGTCTCAGCATGTTGATTCGAACGCCCTTGAAGCCGGCGTCCGTCAGCTCGTCCAGTTCGGCATCCGAGATATCCGCCTTTACAAGAGCCACCCCGCGCAGCCTGTCGGGATGCCGCCGCAAGGCATCGAGAGTGACCCTGTTTCCCTCACCGGCGCCGAGCGCGTGCGCGATCACCCCGCGTGATATGCCGATGGCGTCCCACATCCCCAGCAGCTTCTCGACCGGTGATTCCTTCGCCGGCGAGAACCGGCCGGCCTGCGCTGGCGGAAAGCGGTCGAAAGGACCATAGACATGGACGTGGCAGTCGCTGCTGCCCGCCGGCAACTCGTGTGCGCCGTGCCGCATGAACGATTTCCTCCGAGAACTGCCTGCTTATTGGGCTCCGCTGGACCGGTCTCACTTGTGCTGGGAAAGAACTATGGGTTCGACCGCGCGCCCGGGGCCAGCGGTTTCCGACCGACTGAAATGCTTTCACATATGTGAAAGAGCGATTGCGGGCGCAGGCGTCGACACGCGAAAAGCCGGTTCGCCTGCCGCGTTCGTTCGGGTCTCCTCGGTCAGCGGAGGCCCAGTCCTCGCGCGATGATTCCCCGTAGCACTTCCGTCGTGCCGCCCTGGATGGTGAGCTTCGGCGCCACCTTCGTGGCAAAGGCCAGACGCTTGGCGAGCGGCGGCCGATTCCCGGGCACCGGCTCGATGAACGCCGCGAGGTTCCGGACCTTGGCGGGCAGCTCCTGCTCCCAGACCGTGCCGAGATCCTTCACGATGGACGACTCGACGACCGGCTCCTTGCCCGCCTCCAGCATTCCCGCCACCGATACCGACATGCGCCGCAGCGTGTGGAGCTGCGCAACCAGTCGTCCGATGCCTTCGGCGGAGCGCGTATCCGGATCAGGGCCCACGGCACGCACGAGCTCCGTCAGCACATAATAGGTTTCGAGGAAGCGCTCCGGGCCGGACCGTTCATAGGCGAGTTCGGTGGTGGCCTGTTTCCAGGCGCCGTCGATTTCGCCCAGCACGTGGTCGTCCGGGATGAAGGCATCCAGGAAGACCACCTCGTTGAACTCGCGCAGGCCGCTCATCTGCCCGATGGGATTGCAGGTAATGCCCGGCGTGTTCTTCATGTCGACGAGGAACGACGTGAGCCCATGGCGCCGGTTCTCCTTCGTGGGAGCCGACGTCCGGAAAAGCCCGATCATATAGTCGGCCTTGTGGGCGTTACTGGTCCAGATCTTCGTGCCGTTGATGAGATACCCGCCGTCGGTCTTGGTGGCCTTCGTCTTTGCGGCGAAGAGGTCGGATCCCGAGCCGGGCTCACTCATGCCGATGCAGAAGTGCAGCTCGCCGCGCACGATGCGCGGCAGGACGGCCTGTTTGATCTTCTCCGAGCCGTACTTGATGATCGTCGGGCCGCTCTGGCGATCGGCCGTGAAGAAGACGCTGACCGGCGCGTTGGCGATACGGCATTCTTCCGTCACCACATAGCGCTCGAGAAAGCTCCGTTCCCGCCCGCCATACTTCTTGGGCCAGGTCATGCCGATCCAGCCCTTGGCCGCCACCCGCTTGGCGAAGGCCCGGGCATTGTCATACTCGTCAGGGCCCTTGCTGGCGCCGGTGGGATCGAAGGTTCCCATGGCGATTTCTTCGGCGAGAAAGGCCCGCACTTCCTGCCGCAAAACCTGGCAGGCTTCCGGGAGCCTGATGGCATCGAACGTCAGCGCTGAGGACATGTTTCCTGATCCTGTCTCTGGTCGCCAAAAGATTCAGCGGGAGGCCACGAGGGGCCAAAGATCGTCGGCGCCGCGCTTGGCCAGCATCTTGCCCAGCTCGACCGCCCAGTAGCTTTCGTTGCCGAAATCGTCGCGCCAGCCGAGCGCCCGCAGGCTGAAGCGGTGCAGGACATACTCGGTGGTAAAGCCGATCGCGCCGTGCACCTGGTGGGCAATGGCCGCGCCCGTGCTGGCGGCCTCCGCGCATCGGATCTTCGCGGCCGCCGCTTCGAGGAAGACGGCGTCGGCCTCTGCTTCGTCACGCGACAGCGTATCGGCGGCCGACCCCGCGGCCGCGATGGCGGCCGCCGTTTCGCCTGCAAGTCGCGCAAGATTGTGCTGCACGGCCTGGAACTTCGAGATTTTCTTCTCGAAGGCCACGCGCTCCTGCGAATAGGCGACGCTGCGGGTCAGCATGTCCTGCAAGGCGCCCGCAATCTGCAGCGAGCGCACGACACACCCCATCAGCATGAGATCCTGCTGGCCAAACCCGGCCGGCAGCCGCGCCATCGCCAGCGGACGCGCGCCCTCGAACACCAGATCATCTAGCGGCTCGCCCGCGAGATTCTCGTCCTCCTCGCGGCGGCAATCGCCGGCGGCAACCAGCGCCACGACGGGCCCGGACGGTCCCATGGCGAGCACCGCAAAGTGAAGCGCCTCGCGGGCGAAGGGCACGGCGCGGGCTCGTCCCCCCAGCGTTCCGTCGCCCTTCAGCGCCACCTCATCCATCGGCTGAACGGGCGCGATCGACATGCGCCCCTGCGGAACGGCCAGGCTGCCCTTCGACAGGAGCCAGCCCGCCAGCATCGTTTCGGCGAGCGGCACCGGCACGGCAAAACGGCCCGCCAGTCGCATCAGCTCGAAGCCGTCGCTCAGGCCGGCCCCGGATCCTCCGAGTTCCTCGGGGATGCTGGCATGGATCAGACCGTTCTCGGCGAGCGCCTGCCAAAGCCGATCCTTCCAGCCCTCGTCCCTGGCGTTGTTGACGGCCTGCGGATCGCACAGGTCGCCGAACAGCCGCTCGGCCGCCTCCGCAACGAGACTATCGGTGTCTGCCATGGCCACCCGCTCCACTATCTTTTCTTTCGCTGTTCCATCGTTGCATGATTCGAGGAAGCCGCGCAGGTTTCCCCAAGCGTTTTCACATATGTGAAAGTCGCTCGCCCTGCTTCTGGGCGCTGGCTCCCTGATCCATAGTGAGTTCCCACGAAGCATGCCCAGCAGCGTCATAAAATCCGCCCGTCGCGTCTTCGAGGTCCTCGAATATTTCGATGACGTCCGGCGGCCCGCCAGCCTGCACGACATCGTTTCGCACTTCGGCTACCCGCTCTCCAGCGGCTACTCGCTTCTCAAGAGCATCGTCGCCATGGGCTATCTCGACTACGACAAGGCCTCGCGCACCTACATGCCCACGATGCGGGTGGCCACCCTCGGACACTGGGTTCAGGACGCACTGTTCGGCGACAACCGCATCCTGCCGTTCATGCAGCATCTCAGCGCCGTCACGGGTGAGATGGTGTGCCTCGGCACCCAGAGCGACCTGCTGGCACAATATATCTATGTGATCTCGTCGAGCCGGCCGCTCGACCTGCGGCTGCGTTCCGGGACCGTGAGGCCACTGGCCGGCTCAGGCCTCGGCTATCTCCTGCTGAGCGCGCGCAGCGACGACGAGATCGAGACGCTTCTCCGCCGGATCAACGCCCGCAAGCGCGACCCGAGCCGCCGCATCGCGCTCGCTACGCTGATGGAGCAGGTGAACGACGTGCGCCGGCAGGGCTACGTCTTCTCACGCAACATCATGCCGGGCTTCGGCCTGATCGCCATGCTGCTGCCGATCCGGCACCATGGCCGCATTCTGGCGATCGGCGTGGGCGGCCGCGTCGACCGGCTGGAAGCGCGGCGCTCTCACATCCTGCGCGAACTGCGCCGCGGACTCGAATGAAAGACGGAAGGACACTCCCCATGGAATGCCTGGCGACGGGATTTGGATTGATCGAAGGACCGGTCTGGGACGCAGGCGCGGGCCTCTATTTCAGCGATGCCGCCGGCGGCGGCGTCAACCTGCTCGACCGGGCGGGCAATATTTCGACCGTCGTCCCCAAGCGGCGCGGCGTCGGCGGCATGGCGATGCACGGCGCAGACTCTCTCGTCATGGGCGGGCGCGACATCGCCGTCGTCAGGATCGCCGACGGCAAGACCTCCCCGATCCTGACATTGTCGCAGTTGCCCGGCGCGACCGGCTTCAACGACCTGACCGTCGATGCGATGGGGCGCGTCTATGTCGGATCGCTGACCTTCCGTGTGTTCAGCGGTGATACGCCGGCCCCGGGCTTCCTGCACCGGATCGATCTGGATGGCACGATCCATACCGTCGCCGACGGTATCCTGCTCAGCAACGGCATTGCATTCTCAGCCGACGGGCGACTGCTCTACCACGCCGATGCGAGGGCCGACGTCGTGCGCCTCTACGACGTTCGGGCAGACGGCACGCTCGGCCCCTGGCGCCCCTTCGCGACCTTCGGCGGTCAGGGAACACCCGATGGGATGAAGATCGCGGTCGACGGTTCGGTCTGGGTCGCCCTGGCCCATGCCGGCATCGTTCGCGTGTTCAATGCCGACGGCTCGCATCGCCGCGACATCCCGGTCCCGTTGCCGCTTGTCACGAGCCTCTGCTTCGGCAGCGACGATCTTCGTGACCTGTACATCGTGACCGGATCGAAGGGCGGACCGTCCGAAAGCTGCGGCAGCATCTACCGGATGCGCAGCGACGTCGCCGGCGTGCCCATGCATGCCGCCAAGGTCCGGATTTAAAGGGAGACGAACATGCCGCATGCGATACGCGTTCATCAGTTCGGGGGCCCCGAGGTGCTTCGCTGGGAAGAGTTCGCCGTCCGGCCGCCCCGGCCGCACGAGGTACGGTTGCGTCATACGGCGATCGGCCTCAATTTCGTCGAGGTCTCGCAACGCCGCGGCAACTTCCCGTTCCGGCTGCCCTTCATTCCAGGCAACGAGGGGGCGGGCATCGTCGAGGAAGTCGGCGCCGAGGTCACCGGGATCAAGGTGGGCGATCGCGTCGCCTACGCGCCGGTGCCGGGAAGCTACAGCGAAGTTCGCGTCATTCCCGCGGAACGCCTGATCCTCATTCCCGATTCGATCGATGACAGGACGGCGGCGGCCATGATGCTGCAAGGCATGACCGCGCAGTATCTCCTGCGGCAGATCCATCGCGTGGGACCGCAGGACGTCGTGCTGGTTCACGCCGCCGCGGGCGGCATGGGCCTGATCCTCTGCCAGTGGGCCAAGTCGCTGGGCGCCGTCGTGCTCGGCACGGTCTCGACGGAGGAAAAGGCCGCTCTTGCGTGCCAGCACGGCTGCGATCATCCGATCATCTACGGACGCGAGGATGTCGCGGCCGAAGTGAGGAAGGTCACGGGCGGCGCCATGGCGACCGTCGTGTTCGATGCCGTCGGCAAGGACACCTTCGACTCGTCTCTCGATTCCCTCCGGCGCTTCGGCCATCTGGTGTCCTATGGCAATGCCTCGGGCCCGGTGCCGCCCTTCGACATCGCCATCCTGGGCAACAAGGGCTCCCTGACCCTGACCCGCGGTACTCTGGCGACCTATACGGAGACGCGCGCGGGGCTCGAAGAGTGCGCGCGCGACCTGATCGAAGTCGTGCAGTCGGGCGCGGTGAAGATGACGATCGCGCAGACCTTTCCGCTTCGGAATGCCGAGGAGGCACACCGTGCACTGGAAGGCCGCAGGACCGTGGGATCGTCCCTGCTGATGCCGTGAAGGTAAAACTGGCGTAGAGAAAGGTTGGCCAGGAACCTTTCCCGCAGGAACGAGATGAAAAAAGACAGCAGCACTTTCTGGAAGAAGTCGCGCGTGGAACTCAGGGCCGCCGGCTTCGAGCCCGACAAGACGGCGAAGACCAGCGCCGTCGTCACGATCGCCAGCGCCTACACCAATGCCCATCGCTGCAACAACCGGGTGCGCACGATCGGCGACCTGCTGGTCGAGCTGCTGGCCGAGCGCGGCGGGAACGGGCTGATCGTCGGCGCGCCAGCGGTGTCCGATGCACTGACGCAAGGCACGCCCACGGCCGGCTACAGTCTGGTGTCGCGCGACGTCGTGGCCGACTGTTTCGAGATCGGCCACTACGCCCATCACGGCGACGCGATGATCGTCATCTCAGGCTGCGACAAGACTGGCGCCGCGGCCCTCATGCCGCTGGCCCGCACCAATGCCTTCGGCCTCGTCCTCTATCCCGGCACCAGCTCGCCCGGCCGCGTCTCCTTCGGCGCCTGGGCCGCCAAGGGCAACAACCTCACCATCATGGACTATGTCGAGGGCCGCGCCGCCAACGAGGCCGGCCGCATCTC
>JAGNNA010000462.1 GCA_017990895.1 Reyranella sp. | reverse complement strand
GAAGGGATCGGGCAAGCCGCCGCGCACCTTCCACGGCGTCGCCTTCGCCGGCGACCAGCCCAGCCAGTTCCTGCCGCAGCAGGGCGGCACGGTGAAGTCCCTCGACATCCTGGAGGCCGCGGCCAAGGGCAACGGCAGCGTCAATACCGACGTCGACACCATCGTGATTCGCCGCGTGCCGATGCTGTTCCGCGTCGCCGGCTACGAGGGCCTGTTCCCCTCGCTGTCGATCGAGGCGCTCCGGGTGGCGCAGGAGGCGTCGTCCTATCTCGTCAAGTCGTCGGGCGCGAGCGGCGAGATGTCGTTCGGCGAGAAGACCGGCATCGTCGCCATCAAGACCGGGGCCATCGAGGTGCCGACTGATGGCCGTGGCCGCGTCGTGCTCTACGACACCGGCCACAAGCCGGAGCGGTACATATCGGCCCGCGCCGTGCTGAAGGGCGAGGTCCCGGCCGAGAAGCTGGAAGGCCAGGTGATCTTCGTGGGCACCAGCGCGATCGGCCTCAAGGACCTGCGCAATACGCCGGTGCAGGACGGTGTGCCCGGTGTCGAGGTCCATGCCCAGCTCGCCGAGCAGATGCTGGAGCAGAAGTTCCTCGCCCGGCCCGACTATGCCGACGGTGCGGAGTTCCTGTACCTCGCCGCCATGGGGCTGCTGATGGTCGTGCTGCTGCCGCGACTGTCGGCGGGCAGGATGGCGTTCGTCGCCGCGATCCTGATCGGGGCCGGGCTGGTCGTGCCCTGGCTCGCCTATTCGCAGCACCAGCTGCTGTTCGATCCGATCTATCCGCCGGCGACGCTCGCGGCGATCTATGTCAGCGGCACGGCACTTGCCTTCATGCGAACGGAGCGGGAGCGGGCGGAGATCCGCGGCGCCTTCGGCATGTATCTGTCGCCCGATCTGGTCGAGCAGCTCGCCCGCAATCCGGGCCTGCTGCAGCTCGGCGGCGAGCTGCGCGAGATCACGGTGATGTTCACCGACGTGCGCGGCTTCACCACCATCTCCGAACAGTTCGACCCGCACGGGCTGACGCGGTTCATGAACCGCTTCCTGACGCCGATGACCGACCTGATCCTGGGACGCAAGGGCACGATCGACAAGTACATGGGCGACGCCATCATGGCGTTCTGGAACGCACCGCTGCCGGTCGAGCGCCACGCTGCGCTCGCCTGCGACGCCGCGCTCGCGATGCAGGCTCAACTCCGGGTGCTGAACGAGGAGTGGAAGAAGGAGGCGGAGACCGAGGGGCGCAAGCACATCCCGGTGAACATCGGTGTCGGCCTCAACACCGGCCCGGCCTCGGTCGGCAATTTCGGCTCGACCCAGCGCTTCACCTATTCGTGCCTGGGCGACGACGTGAACCTGGCCTCGCGCCTCGAAGGCCAGTGCAAGACCTACGGGGTCGGCATCATCATCGGCCGCAAGACGCGGGAGGAGGTCGAGGATTATGCGACGCTGGAGCTCGATCTCATCACCGTGAAAGGCAAGACCGAGCCCGAGCGCATCTACGCACTGCTGGGCGATTCGGAGCTCGCGAAGGCGCCGGCGCTTGCGGCGCTGGTTGCGCAGCAGGCGGCCTTCCTCGAACTCTACCGCTCCGGCGCTTTCGCCGAGGCGCTCGAGATGATCGACGCCTGCCAGGCGGCGGCCGATGCGGCTGGCTGGCGGCAGACCTATTACGAGATGATGCGTGGACGTCTCGACGACTTGATCGACGATTCGCCGGTGGACTGGAAGGGAGTTTATGTCGCCAAGGACAAGTGAGCAGGATCGCCGCCTCGCCGCCATCGAGGCCCTGGTATGCCGCGACGTCGGCCGCAAGACCCAGGCCCTGATCGACGCCAATCGCGGCGGCCTCGCCGCGGCCGCGGCGGCGCTGGCGACGGCCACGCGGGTCGGGCTGATCACCGGCTTCTTCGTGCCGCGCGGCGACGTGGCCGCGCCCGAGACCGACGGGCCGGTCGGCACTGCGCTTCTGGCGGCGGCGATGGCGGCCTGCGGCGTGCCGGCGCGCATCGCCGTCGATACGCCCAGCGTCGAGGCCGTGCGTTCGGCTGTGCGGGCGACGGAGGAGGACGTGGCCGTCGACGAGATCGTGCTGAGCGAGGAAGGCGCTATCGACGCGACGACCCGTCTCTGGCGGCAGGAGAACCTTTCTCACGTCGTCGCCATCGAGCGCTGCGGCCGCAGCGCCGACGGCAGGCCGCGCAACATGCGCGGTGTCGACGTCTCGCCATGGACCTTGCCGCTGGACACGCTGTTCGAGGGCGGCGACTGGACGAAGCTCGCGGTCGGTGACGGCGGCAACGAGATCGGCATGGGCAAGCTGCCGCCGGGCCTGATCTCGCAACACGTTCCAAACGGGGCGGAGATCGCCTGCGTGACATCGTGCGACCACCTCGTGGTGGCCGGCGTCTCGAACTGGGGCGCCTACGGGCTGATGGCGGCGCTCGCCGTGCTGCGACCCGACTGGCGTCCCAAGATCGCGAAATTCCTGACCGCGGAACGGGACTTCTTCGTCACTGACGCGATCGTGAAGGAGGCGGGCGCGGTGGACGGGGTGACGGCGCGGCGCGAGGCTACGGTCGACGGATTTGGGCCCGAAATCCACGGCCCTCTGGTCGACAAACTCGGCCGCATTGCGTGGGGAGAAGGCGCGCATTAGCTTGCGCGCCATGGAAAATCCCTACGCTCCAACGCATCCCGAGATCCGCGACGCCGTTCGCCAACTCTGCCTGAAATTCGATGGCGCCTACTGGCGTGAACTCGACCGCGAGCGCGGCTATCCGACGGCCTTCGTGAAGGCGCTGACCGAAGCCGGCTGGCTGTCGATCCTGATCCCCGAGGAATATGGCGGCGCGGGCCTCGGAATCTCGGCGGCGAGCGCGGTGCTGGAGGAGATCCACAAGGCCGGCTGCAACGCCGCGGCCTGCCACGCCCAGATGTACATCATGGGCACGGTGCTGCGGCATGGCAGCAAGGAGCAGAAGGAACGCTACCTGCCGAAGATCGCCACCGGCGAGCTGCGCCTGCAGGCCTTCGGCGTCACCGAGCCGTCGAGCGGCACCGATACGCTCAGCCTGCGCACCACGGCGGTGAAGAAGGACAACAGCACCTACCTCGTGAACGGCCAGAAGGTGTGGACCAGCCGCGCCGAACATTCCGACCTGATGCTGCTGCTCGCCCGCACGACGCCGCGCGAGCAGACCAAGAAGAAGACCGACGGGCTGTCGGTGTTCCTGGTCGACATGCGCTCGGCGCTGGGCAAGGGCCTGACCATCCGGCCGATCCGCACGATGATGAACCACAACAGCACCGAAGTGTTTTTCGACAACATGGAAGTGTCGGCCGAGAACCTGATCGGCGAGGAGGGGCAGGGCTTCCGCTACATCCTCTCCGGTATGAACGCCGAGAGGGTGCTGATCGCCTCGGAGTGCATCGGTGACGGCAAGTGGTTCATCGAGAAGGCCGTGAACTACGCCAAGGAGCGCAAGCTGTTCGGCCGCGCGATCGGCCAGAACCAGGGCGTGCAGGATCCGATCGCGCGCGCCTATACG
>JAGNNA010000114.1 GCA_017990895.1 Reyranella sp. | reverse complement strand
GGCACTGGGCCTTGCCTGGCGGCAGAACCGTGAGGTTGTAGCCAAGGTTCTTCGCCCCGATCCCGTCGCTGAACCGGGCGCGGCGGGAGGTGTAGAGCCCATCTTCCTCGACGTCGTCGAATGCCACGTCGTCGAGGTTCGCGATCGGCTTCGCCATGCCCGCCTCCGGCTCGGGGATCCTCTTACTTGACGGTGATCTCCGCACCGCCCAGCCCGACGAACTCGGTCTTGGCAACACCGGCGCCCGGCAGGAACTGCGGCGGGTGCACCGAGCCGGTCAGGATCATGTCGCCGGCCTTGAGCTGCTTGCCGTTGGCGATCAGCCTGTTGGCGAGCCAGGCGAGCGAGATCATGGCGCCGCCCATCACGTTGCTGCCGGGACCCGCACCGATCTCCTTGCCCTCGAATTCGGAGCGGCCCTTGACGTTCACGAAGTCGGTCTTCTGCCAGTCCTTGATCTCGGTTCCGACGATGCAGGCGGCTTGCAGCACGTCGTCGGCGATGCGGCCCGGGCCGCCCAGCTTGGAGACATCGCCGTAGCGGTTCTCGACGACTTCCATGCCGCAATAGAGATTGGAGACGAAGTCCTGGATCGACTGGGCCGTGTATTCCGTGCCGGCCGGCGCGTCCTTGCCCATGCGTGCGACCATCTCGCATTCGACGCCGGCCTTGAGCGGCCAGCCCTTCTCGAACACCGCGCCGCTCTGCTTGATGCCGCTGGTGTAGAGGCCGGCAAAGGCCGGGCCCGAGAGCTTCAGCGGCTCGTACTGCGCGGGAACGGCGAAGGCGACCTTCCAGCCGGCGAGCTTCCAGCCGGCGGCCTCGAGCTTGTCGTGGACCGCGAACTGGACCTTGTAGGCATCGGCCTCGGACAGGTTCGCCGTGGCGTCCGCAAGCCAGTCCATCGTCGTCTTCGAGCGGCGGCCTTCGACGATACGGTCGGCGAGTGCGGCGATTTCCTTGGCGTCCACGGCGTTTCTCCCTTTGATCCGGTGTCGCGCGTTTTTACTGCCCCGCGACGCAAGTTCAAAGCTCATGTTCCTCTCCGCCCGCGTCAGCGGGGGGAGAGGCCAGAAGAGGTGGGTCATGCGCTTATTGCAGGCGAAGAGCGGCTGCTGAAGCACCCACCTCACCTACCCCGCGCTGCGCGCGGGGCCCCTTCCTCTCCCCCCGCTTTGCGGGCGGAGAGGACATCAGAGAAGCGGCCGAACGATCAGGCCGCCTTCGCCGGCTGGTACTTGCCGTAGAAGCTTTCGCCCTTGGCGGCCATGTCGCGCAGCAGCTTCGGGACCTCGAACTGGGCGCCGTACTTCTTCGCGAAGTCGTCGCACTCGGCGACGAACTTCTTGATGCCGACCTGGTCGATCAGGCTGATCGCCCCGCCGGTCTGCGGCGCGAAGCCCAGGCCCATGATCGAACCGACGTCGCCGTCCTGCGGATTGGTCAGCACGTTGCTTTCGAGGCAGCGCGCGGTGTCGACCGCCTGGACGTAGAGCAGGCGCTTCTTGATCTCGTCCTCCTTGGCGCGCTTGTCCTCGCCCTCGCCGTAGAGCAGCGCCGGATCGGCCGGGAAGTACTTCTGCAGCTCCGGCCACAGGCGCTTCTTGCCGTCGGCCGGATACTCGTAGAAGCCCTTGCCGTTCTTGCGGCCGAAGCGCTCCAGCTTCTTGACCATCAGTTCGAGGATGTCCTCGGTGCCGGCGCCCTCGAACTTCTGGCCCGCGGCCTCGGCGTCGCGCCGGGTCTGGTCCATGATCTTCCACGATAGGTCGATGGCGACCTCGTCGTTGAGCGACAGCGGACCGACCGGCATGCCGGCATAGCGCGCGCAGTTCTCGATCATGGCGGCCGGAACGCCCTCCTTCAGCATGCGATGGCCTTCGCTGATGAAGGCGCCGCAGACGCGGGAGGTGAAGAAGCCGCGGCTGTCGTTCACGACGATCGGCGTCTTGCGGATCTTCTGGACGAAGTCGAGCGCCCGCGCGAGCGTCTCCTGCGAAGTCTTCTTGCCGACGATGATCTCGACCAGCGGCATTTTCTCGACCGGCGAGAAGAAATGCAGGCCGATGAACTGGTCGGGCCTAGACGAGGCCTCGGCGAGGCCCGTGATCGGAAGGGTCGAGGTGTTCGAAGCAAACACCGCAGTCTTCGGCAGCGCGGCCTCGGCCTTCTTCGTGGCTTCGGCCTTCACTTCGCGGTTCTCGAACACCGCCTCGATCACGAGGTCGCAGTCCTTGAGTGCGCCGAAGTCCGGCGTCGCCGTGACCTTCGCCAGCATCGCGTCGGCCTTCGCCTGGTCGAGGCGCTTGCGCTTCACGAGCTTGCCCAGCTCGTCGGCGATATGCCCCTTGCCCTTGTCGGCGGCGGCCTGATCACGGTCGATCAGCACGATGTCGAGCCCGGCCTGCACCGAGACGGTGGCGATGCCCGCGCCCATCAGGCCGGCGCCCAGCACGCCGATCTTCTTGTACTCCTGCTTCGGCACGCCCTTGGGCCGGCGGACCAGCTTGTTGGCTTCCTGCAGGCCGAAGAACAGCGTGCGGATCATGCTCTTGGCAACGGGGTCGCGCAGCAGCGAGACGAAGTAGCGGGTCTCGACCTTGAGGCCGGCATCGAACGGCAGCTGCAGCCCTTCGTAGACGCAGCTCATGATCGCCTTCGGCGCCGGATATACGCCGTTGGTCTTGCCGCGCACCATGGCGCTGCCGCCGATGAAGGTCATGACGCCCGGCGGGCTCCACACCTGGCCGCCGGGGAAGCCCGGGACCTTGAAGCCCTTGCGGTCCCACGGCTGCACGGCGCGGCCGTCGATCGCCTTGGCGCCCTTGCCGGCATATTCCGGCACGACCTGCTCGGTTGCCGGCGCTGTCAGCCACGCCTTCGCGCGGGCCAGCAGTTCGCCGGCCGGCACGACCTCGTGGATCAGGCCGAGGCCCTTGGCGGCATCGACCGTGAGGTCCTTGCCTTCGAGCAGGATCGGCGCCGCGTTCTGCACGCCGATCAGGCGCGGAATGCGCTGCGTGCCGCCACCGCCCGGCAGCAGGCCGATCTTGACCTCGGGCTGGCCGACCTTGGTCTTCGGGTTGGCCGCGGCGATGCGATAGTGGGTGGCGAGGCAGATCTCGAAGCCGCCGCCCAGCGCCGTGCCGTTGATCGCGGCCACGACCGGCTTGCCGCCGGTCTCCTGGCGGCGGAACATCTTCTGCAGCTGGCTGAACTGCTCCATCAGCTTCGACGCGTCCGACGTGTCGAGGCTCAGGATCATCTCGAGGTCGGCGCCGGCGATGAAGCTGTCCTTGCCCGACGTGATGATGATGCCCTTGACCTTCTCGTCCTTCAGCTCGGTCTCGAGCGCGCCGGCATAGGCCGTCATCGAGGCCTCGTTCAGCACGTTCATCGCGCGGTTGGGCATGTCCCAGGTGATGGTCGCGATGCCGTCCGAATCGACGTTGTAGTTGATCATAGTGATAGTCCTTTTGGATCTTCGCTGGGGGCGCGCCACTCCAGTGGCGCGATCTTCCTTTGCGGCCGGCGATGACGCGCCACTGGAGTGGCGCGCCCCCAGCCTCAGACGCGCTCGATGATGGTGGCGGTGCCCATGCCGCCGCCGACGCAGAGCGTGGCGAGGCCGGTCGAGAGGTTGCGGCGCTCGAGCTCGTCGAGCAGCGTGCCGAGGATCATCGCGCCGGTGGCGCCCAGCGGATGGCCCATGGCGATCGCGCCGCCGTTCACGTTGATCTTGTCATGCGGCATCTTGAGAACCTGCATGTAGCGCAGCACGACGGCGGCGAAGGCCTCGTTCAGCTCGAACAGGTCGATGTCGCTCACCGACATGCCGGCGCGCTTCAGCGCCTTCTCCGAGGCCGGCGCCGGGCCGGTCAGCATGATCGCCGGCTCCGAGCCGATCGAGGCGAAGGAACGGATGCGGGCGCGCGGCTTGAGGCCCGCCTTCTCGCCGAACTCCTTCGAACCGACCAGGATCGCGGCGGCGCCGTCGACGATACCCGACGAATTGCCGGCATGGTGGACGTGGTTGAGCTTCTCGACTTCGGGATAGCGCTGCTGCGCCACCGCGTTGAAGCCGGGCATCATCTCGCCCTGCATCTTGAAGCTGGGCTCCAGCGCGGCCAGCGTCTGCATGGTGGTCGTCGGGCGCAGGAACTCGTCGCGTGCCAGCAGCTCGATGCCGTTCTGGTCCCTCACCGGCACGATCGACTTCTTGAAGTAGCCGGCGTCCCAGGCGGCCTTGGCGCGCCTCTGCGATTCGACGGCATAGCTGTCGACGTCGTCGCGGCTCATGCCGTACTTGGTGGCGATCAGGTCGGCCGAAACGCCCTGCGGCACGAAGTACATCGGGATCGCCACAGCCGGATCGACCGCCCAGGCGCCGCCGTCCGAACCCATCGGCACACGGCTCATGCTCTCGACGCCGCCGCCGATCGCGGCCTGGCTCTGGCCGGACATGACCTGCGCGGCCGCCATGTTGGTGGCCTCGAGGCCCGAGGCGCAGAAGCGGTTGATCTGCACGCCGGACACGGTCTCGGCATAGCCCGCCATCACCGACGCGGTACGCGCGATGTCGGCGCCCTGCTCGCCGATCGGCATGACGCAGCCCAGCACGATGTCGTCGACCAGGTGGGTGTCGAGATTGTTGCGGTCGCGTACGGCCTGCAGCGCGGTGACGGCCAGGCGCACCGGCGTCACTTCGTGCAGCGAACCATCCTTGCGGCCCTTGCCGCGCGGGGTGCGGACGGCGTCATAGATGTATGCGTCGGTCATGGTCTTCTCCTCTTTTTCCGCTCTCCTCCCCATTCAAATGGGGAGGTGCCCCGAAGGGGCGGAGGGGTCATGACCCCTCCGTCGCCGTGAGACGGCGACACCTCCCCCGATGACGGGGGAGGCAAATTACAAAGTTCGGCCGATCAGCTCTTTCATGATCTCGTTGGTGCCGCCGTAGATCTTCTGCACGCGGGCGTCGGCGTAGAGGCGGGCGATCGGGTATTCCCACATGTAGCCGTAGCCGCCGTGGAACTGCAGACACTCGTCGATCAGCTCGCACTGGAGCTCGGTGGTCCAGTACTTGGCCATCGCCGCGGTCGCCACGTCGAGTTCGCCCTTCAGATGCTTCGCGACGCAATCGTCGACGAAGACCCGCGCGATATGGGCCTTGGTCTTGAGCTCGGCGAGCTTGAAGCGCGTGTTCTGGAAATCGATGATCTGCTTCCCGAAGGCCTTGCGCTCCTTCACGTAGGCGAGCGTGTGTTCCAGCGCCGCCTCGATCGCCGCAACCGCCTGGATGGCGATGACCAGCCGCTCCTGCGGCAGCTGCTGCATCAGCTGCACGAAGCCCATGCCCGGCCCGCCCAGCAGATGATCGGCCGGCACGCGCACGTCCTGGAAGAACAGCTCGGACGTGTCCTGCGCCTTCATGCCGATCTTCTCGAGATTGCGACCGCGCTTGAAACCCTCGGTCTTCGTTTCGACGGCGATCAGCGACGTGCCCTTGGCGCCGAGCTTGGGATCGGTCTTGGCGACCACGATCACCAGGTCGGCAAGCTGGCCGTTGGAGATGAAGGTCTTGGAGCCGTTGATGACCCACTCGTTGCCGTCCATGACCGCCGTCGTCTTGACGGCCTGCAGGTCGGAGCCCGTGCCCGGCTCGGTCATGGCGATGGCCGTGACCAGCTCGCCGGAGCAGGCCTTGGGAATCCACTTCTTCTTCTGCTCTTCCGTGCCGTAATGGAGCAGATAGGGAACCACGATGTCGTTGTGCAGCGAGAAGGCCGGTCCGGAGGCCAATGCCCGTCCCTGCTCCTCGATCATGATGGCGCTGTAGAGGAAATCCGCGCCGGCGCCGCCATAGGCCTCGGGCATGGTCATGCCCAACAGCCCCTGCTCGCCCGCCTTGCGCCACAGCTCGCGCGGCACGATCCCCTCTTCCTCCCACGTCATGTGGAACGGGGTCACTTCCTTTTCGAAGAAGCGCCGGCAGGTCTCACGGAACATCTGGTGTTCGGGCGTATAGTGCGCGGCCAGAGCGGCAGTCACGAGCATCGTCCTCCAACGATCGGAATGGTCAGTCTTCTTGAAGGGACTGTGGGCCGCTGGCGGTTCGTCCGCCAGCCCAAGGTAGGTAGTTTACCTTTACGTAAACGTCAACGGCGGTTAGGAGGGTGACCATGACCATCGAAAATGAAGACCAGCTGGAGAAACTGCGCACCGTCGGCAGGCTGGTCGCCCGCACCCTCGCCGCCATGGGCGAGGCGCTGGAGCCGGGCATGACCACCCGCGAGCTGGACGATCTGGGCCGCGCCCTGCTGGAGAAGGAAGGCGCCCGCTCGGCCCCCGAACTCACCTACGACTTCCCCGGCGCGACCTGCATCTCGGTCGGGCCCGACTGTGCGCACGGCATTCCCGACGACACGGCGATCAAGGCCGGCGACCTGGTCAACATCGACGTCTCGGCCGAGCTGGACGGCTACTTCGGCGACACCGGCGCGAGCTTCGCCGTCCCGCCGACCAGCCCACGCATCGAACGCCTTTGCGAGGATGGCCGGCGCGCGATGTGGGCCGGGATCAAGGCCGTGAAGCCGGGCGCCCGGTTGAACGAGATCGGCCGGTCCATCGAGACCTTCGCGCAGAAGAACGGCTACAGCCTGATCCGCAATCTGGCGAGCCACGGAATCGGGCGTTCGCTGCACGACGAGCCGTCGGAAATCCCCACCTGGTACGAAAAGCACGACCGCCGCCGGATCACGGAAGGCCTCGTGTTCACAATCGAGCCCTTCCTGTCGCTGGGCGCTGACTATGTCGAAGAAATGGACGACGGCTGGACGCTGCGTCCCCCGTTGCAGCAGGCCGCGGTGCAGTTCGAACATACGCTGATCGCGACCCGCCGGGGGCCGTTGATCCTGACCCTGGCGTGAACGGCGCTCGCTACTTGACCGTCGCTATTTGAAGGTTGGGCAGGCCCGCGTCGGCAGCCGCGAATCGCAGACGCTGACGCTCTCGATGTACTTCTTCATGGTCTCGAACTGCTGGGCCGTCGGCACCGACCGCACGGCGCGCTGCACGACGTAGAAGCTGTCGTTGCCCTTGATCGCCGTCAGCATGGTCGTCTCCGGCTTGCCGGTCGAGGCGAGCAGCGGACAGCGCAGCAGGATCGAGGCCGCGTCGTAGCCGTTCACCTTGCCGGTCGTGACGGGCGTCGCGCTGCTCCCCTTGCAGGCGCCCGCCCACTGTTGCTGCATCGCCCCGAGGAATGGCGCCGGCTGCAGGTCCCTGCGGCTGAGGAAAACCTGGACGGTGACCATCTCCGTCCAGTTCTGCACCGTCTCGCCGGCCGGCACGAACTCCTGCATGTTCATACCGTTCTTCGAGTCCTTGAAGCCCAGCTTGAAGCCCTGCGGCATGCCGACCAGCAGGTTCTCGTTCTTCAGTGGCTGGGCCTGCGCGGCTCCCGCGGTCGCGCAGGCCACAAACGCGAGGCCGACCGCCATCCATGTGCGTCGCTTCATCTGGTTCCCCTGCAAGGACTGCAGGGGACTGAACGACGAGGCAGCGGCCCTGTTCCCACCGGTCGCTCTTCGACCGCCCTACTCCACCGTCGTGGCGCTCAGGCCCAGCATCGCGCGGCGGCGCAGCCACTGGCTGGGGCGGTAGCGGTCGTCGCCGGTGATCGCCTGGATCTGCACCAGGATCTCGTGGCACTCCTTGACGCCCAGCCAGTCGGCCAGCGCCAGCGGCCCACGCGGATAGTTGAGGCCGAGCGTCATCGCCGTGTCGACGTCGGCGGCCGAGGCGATGCCGATCATGGCCATCTCGCAGCCCAGGTTGGCGATCATCGAGCACATGCGCTGGGCGATGAAGCCGGGCGAGTCCTTGATCACCGTCACCTTGGTGCCGGACTTGGCGAGCAGCGCCACCGTAGCGTCCCGGATCGCAGGATCGAAGCCCGGCGCCATCATGAGGGTGATGCGCTTGGAGACGTCGCCCGTCAGGTCGACCGCGACGGTGCGCTTCGGGTCGAGGCCGAGTTCGATCGCCGTCGTGGTGCAGTCCTTGCCGATCGGCGCGACCAGGATCGGGCTCTTGCCGTCGTCGGCCGCCAGCATCTTCGCACCGTCCGCATTCACCAGGCTCATCAACTTGGTGTTGTGTGTGTCCATGATGACGACGCTCGACGCCGGCACGTGCGAGGTCGGGTGGTCGGCGCCGGCATCGATCTTCGCGCCCTTCTCGTCATAGCCGTACCAGCCGCCGCCGGTCTTGCGGCCGAGCCTGCCTGCCGCATAGAGGCTCTCGTGATAGGGGCTCGGCGTCATGCGCCGGTCGTGGAAGAAGCCTTCGTAGATGATCTTGCGGGCCGGGAAGTTCACGTCGATGCCGGTGAGGTCCATCAGCTCGAACGGGCCCATGCGGAAGCCGCAGGTGTCGCGCATCACGGCGTCGACCTGCGACGGGGTGGCCCTGCCCTCCTGCATGATGCGCAGGCCTTCGGTGCCGATCGCCGTGCCGCCGAGATTGACCAGGAAGCCCGGCGTGTCGCCGACCACCACGGGAACGCGGGTCTGGCGCTTGCCCAGCGTCACCATGGCATCGACCACCCACTGCGCGGTGTCGGCGGCGCGGATGACCTCGACCAGCTTCATCAGCGGCACGGGGTTGAAGTAGTGCATGCCGCAGACCCGGTCGCGATGCTTGAGCGCGCGGGCGATCGAGGCGATGCGGATCGACGAGGTGTTGGAGGCCAGGATGGCGTCGGGCGCGATCACCGCCTCGAGTTCGCCGAACAGCTTCTGCTTCACTTCGAGATTCTCGAACACCGCCTCGACGACGACGTGGCAGCCCTTGAGGTCCTCGATCTTCTCGGCGACGCCGAGATTGCCCTCGGCCTTGGCGAGGTCGGCCTCGCTGAGACGGCCCTTGGCAACCAGACCCTTCAACGTGTCGAGGATCGCCGCCCTGGCCTTCGCCGCGCCACCGGGCGCCGCATCGAACATGATCGCCTTCATGCCACCCTGCGCGGTGACCTGAGCGATGCCGCGGCCCATGGCGCCGGTTCCCACGACGCCGACGGTGAGATCGGGGCGGTTGATGTCGAGACTCATATCTACTCCTACTTGTTTGCGAAGCCGGCCACCTTCAGGCCGTCCTTGATTTCATCCAGCACCGCCGGATCCTCGATCGTGGCCGGCAGGGTCCACGGTTGGCTGTCGGCCATCTTCTGCATGGTGCCACGCAGGATCTTGCCGGAGCGTGTCTTGGGCAGCCGCTGCACGACCAGCGCGCTCTTGAAGAAGGCGACGGGACCGATGCGGTCGCGCACCATCTGCACGACCTCGGCGGTGATCTCCTGCGGCGGTCGGTTGACGCCGGCCTTCAGCACCAGGAAGCCGAGCGGCACCTGGCCCTTCAGATCGTCGGCGATGCCGATCACCGCGCACTCGGCGACATCGGCATGCGCGCCCAGCACTTCCTCGATCTGCCCCGTCGACAGGCGATGGCCCGCGACGTTGATCACGTCGTCGACGCGGGTCATCACCGAGACGTAGCCATCCTGGTCGATGAAGCCCGCGTCCCCGGTTTTGTAGTAGCCGGGGAACTCGCTCATGTAGCTCTGCCTGTAACGCTCGTCGGCATTCCAAAGCGTCGGGAAGGTTCCCGGCGGCAATGGCAGCTTGCCGGCCAGCGCGCCGACCTCGCCGGGCTTCATCGGATGGCCGTTCTCGTCCAGCACGTCGAGATGCCAGCCGGGCGACGGCACCGAGGTCGAGCCGAGCTTCACCGGCATCGGGTCGAGGCCCTGGAAGTTGCCGCAGATCGCCCAGCCGGTTTCGGTCTGCCACCAGTGATCGACCACCGGCACGCCGAGCAGCTTCTGCGCCCATTCGACGGTCGGCGGATCGCCGCGCTCGCCCGCGAGGAACAGCGTGCGGAAGTTCGAGAGGTCGTAGTTCTTCAGTAGCTTGCCGTCCGGATCCTCGCGCTTGATCGCCCGGAAGGCGGTCGGCGCGGTGAACAGCGCCATCGCCTTGTGTTCGGAAATCACGCGCCAGAAGGCGCCGGCATCGGGCGTGCCGACCGGCTTGCCTTCGTAAAGGATGGACGTCGCGCCGTGAATCAGCGGCCCGTAGACGATGTAGCTGTGGCCCACGACCCAGCCCACGTCCGAGGCGCACCAGTACACCTCGCCGGGCTGGACACCGTAGAGGTTCTTCATCGACCAGGCGAGCGCCACGCAGTAGCCGCCAGTGTCGCGCACCACGCCCTTGGGCTGGCCGGTCGTGCCCGACGTATAGAGGATGTAGAGCGGATCGGTAGCCTTCACGGGCACACACGGAGCGGGCTGCGCCGACGCGAGGGCCTCGTTCCAGTCGAGGTCGCGGCCGGCCACCATCGTCGCCGCGCATTGCGGGCGCTGCAGCAGGATAACCCGCGGCACCTTGTGCTTCGCCTGCTCGATCGCCTGGTCGACCAGCGGCTTGTACTGCACGATTCGCGACGGCTCGATGCCGCACGAGGCGGTGAGGATCAGCTTCGGCGCGCAGTCGTCGATGCGGCTCGACAGTTCCTTGGCCGCGAAGCCGCCGAACACCACCGAATGGATGGCGCCCAGCCGCGCGCAGGCGAGCATCGCCATCACCGCTTCCGGGATCATCGGCATGTAGAGGATGACGCGATCGCCTTTGCCCACACCCTGCGCCGCGATCATCCCGGCGATCCGCGCCACCTGGTCGCGCAACTCGCGATAGGTGAAGGTCTTCTTGGAGTTGGTGAGCGGCGAATCGTAGATCAGCGCCGCCTGGTCAGCGCGGCCGCCTTCCACATGGCGGTCGAGCGCATTGTAGCAGGCGTTGAGCTCGCCACCCTCGAACCAGCGATAGAAAGGCGGGTTCGTCCCGTCGAGCACCTTGTCCCAGCGCTTCGTCCAATCGATCGCCGCCGCCTGCTCGGCCCAGAATCCCTCGGGATCCTGGAGCGACCGCGCATGCAGCGCACGATATGTGTCGCCAACAGCCATGACCGGCATCCTCTGCGTTTCCGGTCTTGGCTTAGCCCCGGCCCCGGCCCGTCGCAATGTGGTTATCTGCCCGGCCGCCCGTCACCCGGCTCAGGCGAAGACGTCGGAAACGAAACGCCCGTGCTCGTGTTCGACGATCTCGACCCACTTCTGGGCATCGGCCTCGCTGGCGCCCGACGCCTCGCGATAGATTCGCACCAGCGTCTCGCGCACGGCCGGCGCCATGTACTGCCCGTCGCCGCAGACATAGACGGTGCCGCCCTGCCGGAAGAGTTCCACGATGCGGGCGCGTTCCTGCCAGACGCGATGCTGGACGAAGGAAATCTCGCCCTGGGGCTGCAGCGAGAATGCCGGCAGAACGGTGACGACACCCGCGGCCTCCCAGCGCGCGAGTTCGTCGCGATAGAGATAGTCGACGTCCGCGTGGTTGGTGCCGAAGAACAGCAAGGCCGGTCCCACGTCCTGGCCGCCCTCCTTCTGCGTGGCGCGCTCCTGCAGGAAGCCGCGGAACGGCGCGATGCCCGAGCCGGCACAGATCAGGATGATCGGCGTCCGGGGATCCGCCGGCGGATGGAAGCGCGCGTTGGAGGGGCGCACCGCCAGGGAGATCCGGTCACCCGGCTGCAGATGCGCGAGATAGGACGAGGCCACGCCGCGGAAGGTGCCGATCCCCGAATAGGCCGGCGCATCGACGACGGCGACCGTCAACGTGACGTGGTCGGGCTTCCAGAGCGGCGACGAGGAAATCGAGTACTGCCGCGCCCGCATCGGCGGCAGCATGTCGAGATAGGCGCCGAAGCCGAGCGCACAGGACTGGAAGCGGTCGAGCAGGTCGAGGACGCTGCAGCGCGGCTTGAGGACCGACGTGGCGTAGGCCTCGCCCGCCATGGCGTCCAGCTCGGCCTGCTCGGGCGGACAGGGCGTCGCCGCGGCGAGCGCGGCCACCTGGGCGCGCGTCGCGGGCTGGGCCAGTTCGACGTAGTTCGACAGCAACTCGCCGCAGCTGACGGGACGGCCGATTGGCAGGCTGGCCGCGCCATCGCGGCGAAGCACCACGAGCGTGTCGCGCGCCAGGCCGAAGCGACGCAGCACGCGATCCACCAGTTCCTGCGGATTGGTCGCCAGGACGGCCAGATAGTCCCCGGCCCGGTAGGTCATCCCGTCGGGCAGCGAGAATTCGAGGTGCCGCTTCGAGCGCGCGTTGGCGGCGCTCATGTCGACCAGCTCGCGGTTCTCGACCACGGTGCCGCGTTGCAGGTCGCCCAGCCGCAGCGCGCCCTCGCGCCCGTCCTTGACGTACTCGACCTGCAGGCCGGCCGCAGCCGGGGCCGCGGTGGCGTCCTTGCCCAGCGCTTCGCGCAGGCGCGGCAGGAAGGCCGCCCACCATTCGTCGAAGGCGCCGAAGAAGTCGCCGCCGGAATCGGTCTCGCCGCGCTCAGCGAGGCGGGTCGCGCCGGCCCGGGCGAGAGCGGCATCGACCTGCTTGGGGATAGCCTGATAGGTGCGCGCCCATTGCCGGTTGCCGCAGCCGAACACCGCAAAGCGCGCGCCGGTCAGCGCGCCCTCCTGCAATGATTCGACATACGACACGAACTGGCGGGCATTATCCGGCGGCTGGCCTTCGTAGGAGGCCGTCACCACAACGATCGCGCCCTCGCGCGGCAGGTTGCCGGCATGGTCGTCCAGGGCCGCGACCGTCGGCGCGAAGCCGTTGGCCGGCGCCTCGTCGGCGATCCGGTTGGCGAAGGCCTCGGACGACCCGGTATTGCTGCCATAGAGAATGAGCAGCGGCGTTGCGGCGGCATCCGCGGTCGGCCGCCGCGCGGGCTGTGGCGTCAGCGGCTTCTGCGGCATCGCCGTCACGGAACTGCGCCGCAGCGACGTTCCCGTGCGGCGCGCCCGCGCGCGGATGCGAAGCCCTTCGGGCTTCAGCGTCAGCGTCTCGTGGATCTTGAGCGTGTAGGACGGGTCGTCGAGCACGAAGTCGAAGCGCTGCAGCATGAGGATCAGGACAAGCTGGGCTTCCTGCATGGCGAAGGGCCGCCCGATGCAGGCGCGCGCGCCGTTGCCGAAGGGCTTCCAGGCATTCGGAGGCAACTGGCTGGCGTTCTCCGGCGCGAAGCGGTCGGGCCTGAAGGCTTCCACCTCGTCGCCCCAGACCTTTGGATCGCGATGAAGCATCGGCTCCAGGACCATCACGATGTCCCTGGTCGTGAGCGGGTACTTGCCGCCGAGCACCGTGTCC
>JAGNNA010000461.1 GCA_017990895.1 Reyranella sp. | reverse complement strand
CCCGGGTGTTCGCCGACGCGTTCGAGAACTACGAACACCTGATGGACTTCGACCGCTACCGGATCTACCGGCGGAAGAACCTGAAGAAATAATGTCGTCCTTCGCTTCGCTCAGGATGACAGGAGGCTCAAGCCTTCCACGGCGGCGACAGAGCGGCGGTGCGTGCGGCTTCGGGGATCTTGTCGGGATCTGGCACCTTGAAGACGCCCGAGGCGACGAGGACGATCTCGCCGCCGCAGACGAGGTCGCAGCTGGCGAAGCAGAAATTGAGGGTGCGCCGCGCGATGCGCGCCTTGCCCTCGAGCCATTGGCCGAGCTTCGCGCCGCGCACGAACTCGCTGGTGAGCGAGATCGTGGGATGGGGCCAGAACAGACCGGTCGAGAATCCCGAACCGACGCCCATGACCATGTCCGCGACGGTAACGAGCAGGCCGCCATGCGCCCAGCCCATCGGGTTGCCATGCCGCTTTTCCAGCGGCAACCCGATCCTGAGTCCATCCTCCTCCGCCTTGAACCAGAGCGGTCCCACGAGCCCGACGAAGTCGTCGGTGACGTCGAGCTTGCGGAAGCCTTCCGGTACAGCGGTCATGGATCGAGCCCATCCTTCGAGGCCACGAGCCGGTCGAGCATGGCGCGCACCACCGGATCGAACGGCGTGGCGCGGTGCGTCTCCTCGTTCAGGGACACCATGATCACCTTCTGCACGGCGGTGCAATTGCCTGCGCCGTCGAACAGGCCCTGCCCGATCACGCACTTGCGGTCGTGGGCCTCGACGAGGCGGCAGCAGGCCACCGCCGTGCCGGGATAGAACATCTGTCGCTTGAAGTCGGCTTCGATCCGCCCGACGACCAAGCGAAAGCGCGGCAGCCCCGTCCGTACGATCTGACGCAGGTACGCGACACGGGCATTCTCCAGCAGCTCGAGGAAGGCTCCGTTGTTGATGTGCCCGTTGGCGTCGACGTCCGCGAAGCGCAGGTTTTCCGTGGTCGAGAAGCCGTAGATGCCGCGATCGGCAAGATCGAACGCCATGAAGACTAGAACTCCGAGAATTCCAGGGTGAGATGCGCGGCCTCTGACGGCGGGACGACCAGTCGGCCGGAGTCGGGCTTCGTGAACCTGACACCGTTCTTCTTGAGGAGGTCCTCACAGGCCGCGAGGCTCTCGACGCGCACCGTGAGCAGTGCCGGATGATCGCCCGTCCGGACCGGCGTGATGCCGGGATAGCGCACCGCATAGTCCTTGGGCGTCATGTAGCGGATCGGCTGGGTGCCGGTGTCGACCACCAGCCCGTCGCCCTCGCGCTTGACGGAGCCCGGCCCGAAATACTTCTCGATTTCGGGAATCCACTTGGCCGGCTGCTCGGCAATGACCGTTACGCCCAGGATGCCGCGCGCGCCGTTCGGATGGGAGGCCCATTCCGGCCGGTAGACGAATTCAGGCGTCTGGTGCTCGCAGACGAAGAAGCCGACGACCGGCATATTGTCCTTCGGGATGCGCACCGTGCGGAACTTGGCGAGTTCCGTCCTGCCGTCGACCTCCACCGCCCGGTCGAAGAAGAGCGGCGCATCGGGATTGAGGCCGGCCGCCTTGAAGGCTTCGTAGGCCACGTCGGCGCCGTCGGTGGCGAGGGCCACGTTGGCGAGACCGCCGCCGCCCTTCAGCCATTCGCGACGCTCGGCGTTGAACTCGGTGTCCTCGACGATGCCCAGGATCTCGAAATAGTCGGTGTCGAAGATCATCAGGTGGTTGGCCGTGCCGAGCTTCTTGTGGAAGCCGCGCGGCTGCACCTGGAAGCCGAGCTTCCGGTAGGCCGCCTCGGCCGCGTCGATGCCGTCGACCATAACGACCACATGGTCGAGCCCCTTCACCGCACGCTTCATGCCGGCCTCCTGCGCACCATATTGATACCCTTGGCGGTCATGACCAACTCGCCGTTCTGATTGACCGCCGTCCAGTGTTCGTGGATGACGCCCATGCCGGGACGGCTTTTCGACGGAACCTTATCGGCACACTCCACCCAGGCGTTGAGCGTGTCGCCCGGCCGCACGGGCTTCAGCCAGCGCAGTTCGTCGAGGCCCGGCGAACCCAGCGCCGTGCGCTTGTCGACGTAGTTGTCGACGAAGAGCCTCATCAGCTTGGCGGCGACATGCCAGCCGGAGGCGCAAAGCCCTCCAAAGAGCGAGGATTTGGCGGCTTCGGCGTCGACATGAAAGCTCTGCGGATCGAACTTCTCGGCGAACTCGACGATTTCCTCGGCCGTGAAGCTGGTCGAGCCGAGCGGGTATTTCCGGCCCACCTCGTGGTCTTCCCAGTATCGGGGCTCTTCGGATTGCATGCGTCGGTATTCGCAGAGCATGGGCCACGACGCAAGCATGTCCTCCGGTGCGGGCTATGGTACCTTTGCATCCGGAAAACGGCGCGTAATGACCGATACGAATCTCGTCCGACGGCTCACCACGATCCTCGCCCTCGACGTGGTGGCATTCAGCACCATGTCGTCGCGCAACGAAGAGCATGCGTTGGCCCTGCTGGCTGCCCGTCTGGATTCGGCCGGCACGCTCATGCGCCAGCATCGCGGACGCGTCTTCAAGATGACCGGTGACGGGCTGCTGGCGGAATTCGCAAGCCCGGTCGAAGCCGTCCGCGCCGCCCTCGAGATCCAGGAGGCCATGCGCTCGGCCAACGCCGGCGCGAAGGCCGACGACCAGCTCGTCCTGAGGATCGGCGTCAATCTCGGCGACGTCGTGGAGAGCGGCGACGATCTCCTGGGCGACGCCGTGAACGTCGCCGTGCGCCTGGAGTCGATCTCCGCGCCGGGCGGCATCTGCATCTCGTCGTCCGTCTACGACCAGATCCTCGGCAAACTGATGCTGGGTGCCGAGGATATCGGCGAACAGCGGGTCAAGAACATCCCCCGCCCCATCCATGCCTATCGCGTCACGGTCGATGGCGTACGCCCGGGCACTGCCGCCCATCCTGCCCATGCCGTGGCGCGGTCGATGCCGCGCACGCGCGTGTTGCTGGCCAGCGGGGCCACGGCGATCCTGGTCCTGGCAGCGCTCGCCGGGACCTTCCATGTGCGCCATCCCTCGGCGCCGCGCTCCCTGCAGACCGCCGAACCCACTTCGGCCCTGCCGGTTGCGACCGCGCCCGTGCCGGATACCGTCGCCACTGAGTCCGTTCCCCGTGTCACGACCCCAGCCGAATCGGCGGTGCCGGCGGTCCCCAGGGCTGCTCCGCAGCCGCCCCCCGCACCGCGTCGCTTCGCGGCCAGGGATGTTCCCTTTGTTCCCGACTTCCATTGGCGCGCGCTGCAGAACTATGCCGACGCGCCCGGCGCCAAGGCCTTGGCGCTGAACGTACGCGGCATCTTCGCAACGGCGACCGACAGGATCGACGAGGCGGCCGCCCGCCGGGCTTCCCTCGAAGACCGCAACCGCAAGGTCGAGAGGGACGTGCCCGTCGTGCGCGCCTACGACGGCTGTACGCTCTACGCGGTCGAGAACGACGTGGTCTGGTTGTTTCGATCCCCGCCCATGCCGCCCCCGCCCTATGTGCCCT
>JAGNNA010000460.1 GCA_017990895.1 Reyranella sp. | reverse complement strand
AGCCGGGTTCATGGCACGACTGGCACTTGGCCTGAAGAATGGGGGAGACGTCCTTCGAGAACGTCACCTGCTTCTGCTGCGCCGAGGCAGCACCGGGGAGAGCGAAGATGGCGCCGAGAACAAGCGCACTTGCTCCCAGATGGAGCTTCGTACCAGGCATCAGTGGCTCCTTTCAAAACGAAACGTGTCGAGGGTTCAGATGTGTGTGCTGCTGTCTAGCAGTCACGCGTCGCGCCGCATAGTGCAGGAGCCATGCCGCTCTGAAACATCAACAAAATGACGGTTTTTCGTCGATTCGGCCGGCGTGGGCGGGAAACCGTGGGGAGATTTCCACGGCGCTGGTGATTTTTCCCGTATCCGGAACGGGGTAGTCCGATTCAGGGCCGGCTGGCGCTGGCATTGGGGCGTGGCCAGAATTGCCGGAATGTCGGCGGGGAAGAAATGGGCGGGGGACCAGGTCGAAATCCCGTGAGCGCGCGGCTCGCCTGGGAGCGGTCGGGAAAAGCAAAAGGGCCGCTCCACCTGGGGTGAAGCGGCCCTTTGCCGTGAGAACGGGTCGGTCTTACTTGACCGAGACCTTCATCATCGAGGTCGTCCAGCAGCAGCCGGTGGCGCCGCCGCCCTTTTCCGAGAAGTCGGTCAGGAGGACGTGCAGGATGTAGTCGCCAGGCTTGTCGAACGTGACCGAACCGGAGGACTTGCCGGCGTACGGCTCCATGGGCTTGCCGCCCTTGGTCGTCGTGAACTCGTGGAGTCCGTCGACCTTGATGTTGCCCGGGCCGCGGTACTTGGTGATTTCCGCCTCGACGATCGCAGGAACGCGGGTCATCGGGGCATTGGTGCCGCTGGTGTACAGGGCGTCGTCTTCCGCCCACAGTTCGAGCGGCATCGGCACGTTGACCGTCGCGGTCTTGGAGAGGGCCGACGCCACGGTGGCGATCGGGTTCTGGATGTTCGGCCCGGCCTCCGAGAACTTCAGGATCGGCGGCACGTTGTACTTGCCGTTTGGCGCCTCTTCAGACGACTTCTGCGGCGTGATGTTGAAGTCCGGGCTCATGATCAGCCCGATACGCGACGTGACGCCGTTGATGGTGAGCGTCCACCAGAGCCGTTCGGTCGCCCCGAAGCTCTTCGGCACAGTGATCGTGAACATGCCGAAGTTGCGGTTCGGCAGGAAGTGCGTGGGCTGGCCACGGTCCGGGTCGCCCGGTTCGAACTTGTTGTTGGGACCGATCGGAATGTCGACTTCCTGGGTCCAGTTGCGATTGTAGTAACCGATCAGGAACGTGTGGGTCCCGTCGGGGTTGTCGTACCAGCCGTCATACGCTGGCGTGACGCTGGCGCCAAATCCCAGCTTGGGGCTGCTCGGAAGGAGCTGGCCCTGGGCCGAGACCAATGCACCGCCTGCTGCGAGGGCGGCAACCGTCGCAAGCCGCAGAATCATCCGTGAATTCATGCTTACTCTCTACCGAAGAAGGGAGCCGGGAGTTAAACAGGGTGCCGCCACGATGGCGGCGAAGCGGGGATGATTGTAACCGAGGAGCGCGCGTACTAAAGGCATAAAAACAACAAAGAGGCCGGGACTCTCGCCCCGACCCCTTTGCCGCTCGCCCTGGGGCGAAAACTACTGCTGCTGCTGAGTGCGCGTCTGCGGCTTGACGCCGTTGGTGACGCCCTCGCCGACCTTCGCGACACGCTCGGCGTACTCGGCGTCGCTCAGGTAGACGACGTTCATCCAGGCGTGCGCCATCTCGTCAACCGTGCGGTCGCCGTAGCCCACCCACTGTTCCGGGTCGGGGTTGGCCTTGTTCGCCTTGGTGTTGTCGTAGAACGCGGTGACGTGGATGATGGTGCCCTTCGGGAAGACCGGGGCCGCATCGTCGGTGTAGATGTAGTTGGTCATCCAGTTGAAGTTGAAGTCCTTCACGTAGCTGATGACCTGGCTGCGACCATCCGGGAAGATCGCCTCGACCTGCATGGCCTTGCCGCGCAGGTGGAAGTGGGGCTGGAAGTTCGTGATGACCGTGTTCTCACGCAGGACGGTGAAGCCCTCGGTGTGCGCCACGGAGTTCGGCGCGATGTCCAGGCCGGCCGTGCCGTTCTTCAGGCCGGTGAACGCCACGAGGTAGCTGCGCTTCTTGGGCTCTTCGCCCTTCTTGTAGAGCCACAGGCCGATTTCCGACCCGCCCGTGATCGCTTCGCCCACCGCGTGAATGTGCTGGTCCCAGGAGATCTTCTCTCCCGGCATGATCAGCTTGCCGGTGCCGTCGAGGTAGCGGTCGTAGCCCTTGCCAATCGCCCATTCCATCAGCTGCGGACGGCGGTTGACCAGGTCAGCCGCGGCCTGCGCCGCCGAGGTGGAACCGGACACCGAAATCGGACGGCCGCCGATGCCGGTGTTCACCGCTGCGGTGTTCTCCGGGCTCAGAATGTGATACGCGATCGAGTGATGCAGGATCTTGCGGGCCTGCAGGTTGGTCGGACGGATTTCGACCATCCGGACCCAGCGCGGTTCGGTCACCGGGATGTCGCTGACCGGACGCCACCACTGGTCCATCGAGACCGCGGGCATGGTGTATTCGGGGGACTTGATGACGAGGTCCGGCGCGCCGTAGCCGTCGCGCTCGCCCATCCAGAACAGTTCCTTGGCGACCGGCTTGCCCTTGAAGTCCGACGGGTTGCCTTCGAGAGCGCCGCCGTCAACCCAGGCCACGACCGTCGCGACCTGCTCGTCGGTCAGCGACATGTCGTTCTTGAAGTGGGTGATGCCGACGCTGCGGTCGATGTGCCACGGCGGCATCTGGCGCGATTCGACGCGCGACTTGATCGAGCGGGCCCACGGGCGCGCATCCTGGTAGGTGACCAGGGACATCGGGCCGATCGAGCCGGGCTCGTGGCACGACTGGCACTTGGACTGGAAAATCGGGGCAACGTCCTTCGAGAACGTGACCTGCTTGGCCTGCTGGGCGAACGCCGCGCCAGGCAGAGCGAGGAAGGCGCCGACCGCAAGGGCGCTTCCCAGGTGGAGCTTCGAACTACGCATAAGGGCTCCTATCTTTCCGTGTTCTTCCGAATCAACCGTTACGACCCGCCCCCAGGCATCGGCGGCGGAAGGAATCAGCGGCTTCACGGGACCGCCGGTAATCCATCGGTTCCGGATTCTCGGCGGTTTTGGCTATTCAACTGAGGGGAAAATTCCCCGTCGCCGGTGATTATTCCCCACTGGAACAGGGGTAGCAATACCGAAGATGGGATACTCGCGAGGGTCGTGGACGCGTCCGGGCGGCCGGGCCGGCTGCGTCGGCATGGTACAATCGCGGGCCGTACTGTCCCGAATTTTTCGCCCGATACATCTGATTACAGGCAGCCCGTCCAGAACGGGTACGTCACATAGAGCGGCCCCGCCTCTGAAGCCCTCCAGGGTTCGAGGAATGCGGCCGATTTCACAGGCGCCCTCCACGAAACACAGCCGTTTCGCTTACGCCGGGACGGCCGTCGCGTGCGCGTCGCATGTGAAGCAGGGAAGGTAGGATTGTAGGGGTATGACGAACTGGCAGGGGATTACCGGGGTCAACCGTGCATACG
>JAGNNA010000459.1 GCA_017990895.1 Reyranella sp. | reverse complement strand
CTCGCCGGCCTCCGCCCCGTGCATGTGCTGCTGCGACGCCTCGACAGCGCCTTCGCCGACCCGCTGGAAATGCGCGCCGATTCCGCGCTGGGCGTCACCGGCCTGGTGGAGGCCACGCGCGGCGGCAAGATCTCGCTCGCCAATGCGCTTGGATCGGGGGTCGTCGAGACGCCGGCCATGATGCCGTTCCTGGAGCGGCTGAGCGAACACCTGCTGGGCGAGAAGCTGCGGATGCCGTCGCTCGACGTATGGTGGTTGGGCGAGCCCGCAGCGCTGAGCTTCGCGCTGGCCAATCTCGACCTCATGATCGTGCGCCCCTGCCTCGGCCAGGACCGCGAGCCCATCGTCGTGGGCATGCTCGAACAAGCCGAACGCGCGGCGCTGGTCGAGCGCATCCGCGCCCAGCCCGGCCAGTTCGTCGCGCAATATCCCATGACGCCATCGCTCACGCCGAAGTGGGACGGGCAGTCGCTGGTTCCGTCCGCCGTCGTGCTGCGCGCCTTCGTCGTGGCCGACCACGACACCTATCATGTGCTGCCGGGCGGTCTCGCCCGTGAGCCCGACGGCGACACGGCGCTGCGCTCGCTCTCCCGCCTTCATGGCACCCTGAAGGACGTCTGGGTGCTGGCCGAGGATGCGGCCGACGTACAGCTGCCGACGACGCGGCGCTTTCACCAGCTCGCCGTCGAACGCGGCACCGCCGACCTGCAGAGCAGGGTCGCCGACAATCTCTTTTGGCTCGGCCGCTACATCGAGCGCCTCGACAACGATGCCCGACTTCTGCGCACCACGGCGGCGCGCGTGGCACAGGGCGCGGTCGGCCCGCGCGATGCGGTCGAGCTCAGGCTGCTCGGCCGGCTGCTCGACGCGGCGAACCTCATGGATCACACGTCGGCCCTGGCGCCGCCCGAGAGCGCCCTGTTCCAGCAGGGCCTGGCGGCCGTCGCCGCCGACGATCGCGGCCTCGCCACCGTGCTGGACGGCATCCAGCGGCTCACCGCCACCATGCGCGATCGCTTTTCCGTCGACATGACGACGGCCGCCGGTCCGGAGATGGTCGAAGTCCGCAAGCGCCTGCTGGCGGCGCGCGGCAATCTCGATCCGCTGCTCGCCGCGCTGGACGAGATCGTGCGCTTCGTCGCCACGCTGTCGGGACTGGCGCAGGAGAACATGACGCGTGGCACGGGCTGGCGATTCCTGGATCTCGGTCGACGGATCGAACGCGGGCTGCACGTGCTGACCGGCGCGCTCGGCCCCTTCACCCAGTCTCCGATCGACTGGGATGCCGCGATGCGCCTGGCACTCGAGCTGTGCGACAGCACCATCACCTATCGCACGCGCTATCTCGGGCAGCTGCAGCCGGCCCCCGTGCTCGACCTCGTCATCCTCGACGACGCCAATCCGCGCGGACTGGTGTTCCAGCTGCGCACCATCAAGGGCCATCTCGACTATCTGGCGCGCGCGTCGGGCGTCCGAGTCGCCGCGCTGCCCGACTCTCTGGAAGCGGACATGGAAGCCGTCGTCCGCCAGTTCAACGGCGACGAGCAGGCGTGGCGCCACGAGGGACTGGCGCTCGCCATGCTGCGCGACGTCGCGTCGGACACCGAACACCAACTCGACAAGCTCTCCGAGGCCATCACGCGGGCCTATTTCTCCCACGTGCCGGCGGCCCAGGCCGTCGGCTCCTCGGGTGGAGACTGAGCATGCATTACCTGCTCTCGCACCGCACGACCTACACCTACGCCAGCACGGTCGACTCGGCCCATCACATCGCGCACCTGCGTGCCCGCAACTTTCCCGGCCAGACTGTCACGGCAATCAGCATCGTGACGAACCCTTTGCCGGCGCTCGCTGTCCAGCATGTCGACCATTTCGGCAATCTCATCGACATCTACCGCATCGAGAAGCCGCACACGCGCTTCGACATCGAGGTGCGGGCGGAAGTCGACGTGCGCTTCCCCGATCCGCCGGCCGCCAACTCCACGCCGGCCTGGGAAGACATAAGGACGGCGCTCCTCGGCAACGGATTTCCCAGCCCCGTCGAGGCCAGCGAATTCATCTACGATTCCCCGCTGGTGCCGAGCGTCGAGGCGCTGCGCGCCTACGGCGCGCAGTCCTTCATGCCGGGACGTCCCATCCTCGACGCAGCGCGCGAGCTGACCTCGCGCATCAGGGCCGACTTCGAGTATCACCCCGGCGCCACCGATATCTCGACACCGCTCGCCGACGTATTCGCCGGCAAGGCGGGCGTGTGCCAGGATTTCGCGCATGTAGAAATCGCGGCCCTGCGCGCCCACGGTCTCGCGGCGGGCTACGTCTCCGGGTACATCCGGACGATCCACTCCCGGGACGAGATTGCCCTGCGCGGCGCCGATGCGAGCCACGCCTGGGTGGCGGTATGGTGCGGCGAGACCGCCGGCTGGGTCCATCTCGACCCGACCAACGACCTCATTGCGCACGAGGATCACGTCGCCGTTGCCTGGGGACGCGATTTCTCGGACGTGAGCCCGCTGCGCGGCGTCATCCTCGGCGGCGATTCCCATTCTTATGGCGTCGCCGTGACCCTGGTCCCCACGGGCTAGTCGTCAGCGCCTATTTTCCCTGCCCCCGCAAGGACCTCGCCAGTATGGTCCGCCGTACGGCATCTTGTTCCAATGAGGCGTGGACTTGGCTGCGTTGTCGAGCACAAGGCCGCTCAATCTCTTCTATCATGACGGCTCGGTCGGTGATCGCTGGCTGCCGTTCGACCGCTATCCCCGCGCCGTCATCCGCCGCCTCGTTCGTGGGCCGCGTCGCATCCTCGGCCTGGAGCGCGTCTTCCTGAATCTGATGGCGGGGCTCGACAGGATCGGCGCCCATATCGGGTCAACGACTATCGCCATCTTCGATCGCATCCCGACGAAGTCGCGTGCGTCCTCGGCAAGCCGCATCTGCTCGACAGGTTCGGCCCCCGGACCCCGATCATCTTCGGTCCGGCGGTGCACAATCATCCGGTCGACGCGCCCGATCTCTTCACCAGGCACAATATTCTCGGCGTCGTGGTGGCGTGCGAGTGGCAGCGCCAGATGTTCGCCGTGCACTGGGGCGACAAGGTTCACGCCTGGCCGGTCGGCATCGATACCGACAGATGGGTCCCGACGCCCGACAAGGACATCGACGTTCTCGTGTACGAGAAGATCCGCTGCCACCCGGAGCGGGATCGCGCCCAGGTGCGCGACCCGATCCTCGCGAGCCTCGGCAAGACCGGTCTCAAGGTCGCACGCATCGCCTATGGCCACTACCAGGAGAAGGATTTCGAAGCGCTCCTGCGAAGAACCAGGACGATGGTGTTCCTGTGCGAGCACGAGACCCAGGGCATCGCGCTGCAGCAGGCCCTGTCATGTGGCCTTCCCGTTTTCGCCTGGGACCTGGGGGGCGTCTGGCAGGACACCGACTATTACCCCCATCGCGTGGTCTTCAGCCCCGTCACCTCGGCGCCCTACTGGGACGATCGATGCGGCATGAAGTTCCATGACGCGGCCGGCTTCGACGCCGGATTCGATGCCTTCTGGTCGGCCGCGTCGAACGGCAGGTTCGACCCGCGCGCCTTCATCGTCGAGAAC
>JAGNNA010000458.1 GCA_017990895.1 Reyranella sp. | reverse complement strand
CTGCTTGCAGGAAGGGCAGCCGGAGCGCGGCGTGAACAGGTTGTAGGTCACCCTGGCCGGCGGCGGCTCGTCGCGCAGTTCCGCGCACTGGTCGGCCCAGTCCTGCTCGAGCATCCGCGGCAGCCGATGGACGACGACGTTGAGGAAGCTCCCCACGCACAGTCCCACCGCGCCGGCAAGGGTCCACCACAACCAGGGTACAGCCGCAAGCGTCGCAAAGTCGTTCATGGGTCTCTGCCGGGACAGCGGTTAAAATCCGGCGGCCACGGGTCAAGCACCGGGTCCGCCGCAGCATTCGCGAATGCCGGGACGACTGCATCCCGCTCCTGCGCCGGGCGCCGCGGCACGGTCCCCGCGCAGCGGGGACCAAGCGGCGACGATCAGCCGACCACCGAACCCAGCTTGAAGATGGGCAGGTACATCGCGATCACCAGGCCGCCGACGACAATGCCGAGGAACACCATCAGTATCGGTTCCATCAGGCTCGACAGCGCGGTGACCGCATCGTCGACCTCGCGTTCGTAGAAGTCCGCGACCTTGTTGAGCATGCCGTCGAGCGAGCCCGACTCCTCGCCGATCTGCGTCATCTGCAGCACCATGTTCGGAAAGACATCGGTCGCGATCATCGCGCCGGAGAGGCTGGTGCCCGTCGAGACGTCGGTGCGGATGCGCCGCGTGGCGTCGGCATAGACCTGGTTGCCCGCCGCGCCGGCGACCGATTCCAGCGCGTCCACCAGCGGGACACCCGCCGCGAACATCGTGGCCAGCGTGCGGCTCCAGCGCGCGATCGCCGCCTGCCGGAGAACCTTGCCGATGATCGGGATCTTCAGGCTGACGCGGTCGAACACGCGCCTGAACGCGGGCACGCGCTTCCACAGGAACCAGGCGCCGATGATGGAGCCGACGAAAATGATCGCGACGAAATACCAGTAGGCGACGAAGAAGTCCGAGATCGCGATGACCAGCAGCGTCGGGCCCGGCAGGCTGGCGCCGAAGCTCGAGAAGACTTCCTTGAACGACGGAATCACGAACACCATGATGACGGTGACGACCACCACGGCGACGGTGATGACCATCGCCGGGTAGAACAGCGCGGACTTGATCTTGCCCTTGATGGCGAGGATCTTTTCCTTGTACGTCGCGAGCCGGTCCAGCACCGTGTCGAGCACGCCTGCCTGTTCGCCCGCGGCGACCAGGTTGCAGTACAGGCCGTCGAACTGCATCGGGTGCCGGCGAAACGCCTGCGACAGGCTGGTGCCGGACTCGACCTGCCCCTTGATTTCCAGCAGCATCCGGGAAAACCGCGGATTCGAGTGGCCGCGCGCGACGATGTCGAACGACTGCAGCAGCGGCACGCCCGCGCGCATCATCGTCGAGAGCTGCCGGGTGAAGAAGGTGATGTCGCGGTCCTTGATCGTGCCGCCGCCGCGCAGCGACAGGCGCTTGACCTTGATGACCCGGATGCCCTGCCGCCGCAGCGTCGTCGTCACGACGGTTTCGGATGCCGCGCGCAGGTCCCCGCGCACCGTCTTGTTATTCTTGTCGAGGCCTTCCCAGTTGAAAAGGTAGGTCTTTACGTCCCGCGCTCCGCGCGATGCCTGCGTGGCGACTGCCATGATGACTCTCCAGACTGTGCGTCACTCGTTAGTGATCGATTCGATTTCCTCTAGCGAGGTTATACCCAGCTTGACCTTGCCCAGTCCCGCTTGCCGCAGGTTGCGGAATCCTTCCGCCCGGGCCTGGGCGGCGATGTCCAGCACGGAGCCGTTCTTCATCAGGATACGCGTCATTTCCTCCGAAATCGGCAGCACCTCGAAAATCCCGACGCGGCCCTTGTAGCCGGTGCCCTTGCATTGCTCGCAGCCGACCGGTCCGAAAGGCTGCCAGGATCCGTCCAGGTCCGATTCGGCGTACCCTGCCCGCAGCAGCGCCTCGTGCGGGATGTCCACCGGCGCGCGGCAATGCACGCACAGCTTGCGGCCCAGGCGCTGCGCGGTGATCAGGTTCACGCTGGAGGCGACGTTGAACGGGGCGACCCCCATGTTGACCAGTCGCATCAAGGTGCTCGGGGCGTCGTTGGTGTGCACCGTGGCCAGCACCAGGTGGCCCGTCTGCGCCGCCTTGACCGAGATGTCCGCGGTCTCGAGATCGCGGATTTCGCCGACCATGATGATATCCGGATCCTGCCGCAGGAAGGCGCGCAGCGCCAGCGCGAACGTGAAGCCGGCCTTGTCGTTGATGTTGACCTGGTTCACGCCGGGCAGGCTGATTTCAGCCGGGTCTTCGGCGGTCGAGATGTTCACGCCCGGCTGGTTGAGGATCTGCAGGAACGAATACAGCGACACCGTCTTGCCGCTCCCGGTCGGCCCGGTGACCAGGATCATCCCGTAGGGGCGGCTGATCGCGTGCATCAGCAGCGCCTGCTGGTCCGGTTCGTACCCCAGGCCCTCGATGCCCACCAGCGCCGCCGCGGAGTCCAGCAGCCGCATCACGATCTTCTCGCCGAACAACGTGGGCAGCGTGCTGACGCGGAAGTCGATGGCCCGGTTTTTCGAGAGCATCAGCTTGAGCCGGCCGTCCTGCGGCACCCGTTTCTCCGCGATGTCCAGCTTGGAAATCACCTTGATCCGCGACGCCACCTTGTCCTTGATCACCAAGGGCGGCTGGGCGATTTCGATCAGCCGTCCGTCCAGCCGGTAGCGGATCCGGTAGAACTTCTCGAACGGCTCGAAGTGAATGTCGGAGGCGCCCGCGGAAATGGCGTCGAGCAGGATTTTCTGGATGTAGCGGACGACCGGCGCGTCGTCGACCTCCGCGCTCATCTCGTCTTCGGTCGCCGCTGCGGTCGGCAGCTCGTTCAGGTCGATCTCGAGATCGTCGGAACTCACCAGCGTCGACAGCGTCGTGTCGCTCGCCTCGACGATCTTGGCGATGGCGACCGAGAGCTTGGGGTCCTCGACGACGATCGGGTCGATGACCAGATTGGTCTTGAACCGGATTTCTTCCAGGGCCTGCAGGTTGGTCAGGTCCGAAGTGGCGACGAACAGGCGGTTGCCCCGCTTGTGCAGCGGCAGCACCCGGCGCAGGACCAGCATCTTGGTGTCGACCCAGTCGCGGGGGACCTGGGACAGGTCGAAAGCGTTCAGGTCGAGCAGGGGAACGCCAAAGGTGCGGGAAGTGAATTCGGCAAGCTCCATCGCGGTCATCCGCTTGCTCACCAGGATCTGGTCGACGAACGTGCTGTTGGACGCGCTGGCGTGGTCCTGCAACGCCTCGGCCTCGGCCTCGGCCAGCAGGCCATGCTGGACCAGGGCGCGTGCCAAGCCGCTGAATTGTCGCGGGACCGGATTTGTGGCCATGAATCAGAAAATATCGTAGAAAATTATGACGTTGCGATAATGCCCCCTATGCCGGGATTTGTAAAGCAATGCGCCTTGCCGACAGCGGCTATTGCCCTGTCCGGGTGGGTCGAATTGGCAACACTCGCACCGTCTTCACCGCGCGATCCTGGGTATGCAGGATTTCCAGCGCGTGGTCGCCGGCCCTCATGCTGACGCCTGCTTCCGGAATGTCGCCAAAATGCTCCAGAATCAGTCCGTTCAGGGTTCGCGGCCCGCTGC
>JAGNNA010000457.1 GCA_017990895.1 Reyranella sp. | reverse complement strand
GGGCGAGATGGACCGCTCGACCCAGGGCAATCCCGCCAAGTTCACCTTCTGCTTCGGCGAGAACGAGGAGGAGAATCCCTGGACTCCCTATCACGTGCAGCGCGGTTTCGCGCCCACGGACTCGGTCGTGACGGTGATGTCGGGCGAAGGTCCGCACAATCTCAACGACCACGGTTCGACCACTGGTGACGGGCTCTTGACCACCTTTGCCGGCGGCATGTCCAATCCGGGTTCCAACACGATCTACGGCAAGGGCCCGATGTTCGTCATCATCGGTCCCGAGCACGCCGCGACCCTGAAGCGCGACGGGTTCACGATCGAGAGCATCCGCGAGGAGCTGTGGAAGCGCTCGCGAGTCCACCTCTCGCGCGTCTCGAAGGAAAACCTCGTGACGTATGAGACCACCGGCCACAAGCCGGACGGCGACTGGCTGTCGATCGGCCGCGATCCGAAGGACATCCACATCACCGTGGCGGGTGGTCCGGGCAAGCATTCCGCGTTCATCCCGTCGTTTGGCGGCACCACCGTCGCCTGCACGCGCATTACGCGATGAACGAGTGGTGCGGCTGGCCGGTCGTCGACGATCGGACGGACTGGGAGAACGCACAGCAAATCCTGACGGAGGCCGAACTCTTGGACGGCCTCCCGCTGGTCCCGCCCACGCGGAAGCGGCTCGACGCCATGATCGCCGGTTTCGCCGACCGGACAACCTCCCTCGGCATGATGCCGCCGATGTTCGGCGACATCACGCCCGAGGCCGTCGCCTACCAGTGCGTGATCGCGGGCTGCGTTCCAGCCGAATTGCCAGTCGTCTTGGCGGCGGCGCAAGCCCTGCTCGAACCGGACTTCAATCTCCTCGGTATCGCCACGACCACCGGCAGTGCAGCGGTCGCGCTCTGCCTCCACGGCCCGATCGCGCAGCAGCTCGGCGTCAACGCCCTGACCAACGCCATCGGTCCCGGCAATCGCGCCAATGCCTGCATCGGCCGCGCCCTGCAGCTCTGCCTGCGCAACATCGGCGGCGCCCGATCGGACACGGGCGATATGGCCACGATGGGCCAACCCGCCAAGTACACACTGTGTTTCGCCGAGAGAAGCGACGGTCCCTTCCCCACCTTCACCGAACGCCACGGCCTCGACAAAAACGAGAGCGCCCTCACTGTGATGGGTATTTCAGGGACCGCCGAGGTGCTGCCGGGGGATGGCGAAGGTGCCACGCCCGAGGCGATCCTCGACCCGGTCGCCGTTGGCATGCGCGCCGAGATCGTTATGTCGGGTCAGAGCCGCAAGAGCGGACGCGGCGAACAGGTTCTCCTCCTGCCTCTCGAACTCGCTGAGAAGATCGTGCGACACGAGGGCTGGGACATCAGGCGCGTTCAGCAATATCTGTTCGATCAGGGCAAGGACGTCGCGGCTTCTCCCGAGGCGATCCATCCGATCGTCACCGGCGGCGCCGGCTACAAGATGGCCTATCTCCCGATCTGGGGCGGTGGTTCCCAGATGGTGATGCGCAAGCTCTGACCGGAGCCGCCCGCCCCGCAAGGCAGGCTACTTCAGCAGCCTGCGGGCGAGCCCGTAGAACAGCCACATGCCAAAACCCCAGAGGGCATAGACGATCGGCACGACCGCCACGCCCGGCAGCCGCCAGCCGCCGCCGACCGGTGCTCCCTTGATCGGCAAAACGACGAACCAGTTCACCGCCAGCACAAGCGTGATCGCGAACAAGATCCAGCCCAGGGCCCCGCTCAGAAAGCCGGGCAGGCGCGCCACGACGAAGGCGCCGAGAATGCCCCACAAGCCACCCCAGAAGGCCTGCGAAACGATCGTGGGTACGCCCCAGGGCGGCACCGGCCGCATGCTGTAGAGATTGGGCCGGCCCAAGCCGAGCTCCGCGGCGGTGTAGAAGCCCCACTGATGGAACACCAGCACGCTCAGCACGCCGGCGACAAATCCCGCAAACGCCATCCGCCAGAAATTTGCCATCACGTCACCCGTTCAGGCCGCCGCTCGCGCCATGGATGCGCCTGCTCAAGCTGCGCCGCCAGTGACAACAAGGTGGCTTCGGCACCGTAGCGTGCCACGAAATGCATGCCGACCGGCAGACCGTCTTCGGTCCATTCGAGCGGTACCGACATGGCCGGCACCCCGGCGGCATTGCAGACCGAGGTGAACGCCACCATCGGTGCGAGCCCCTCTTCGTATTGCTCCAGGCTGCCGTCCATGCGCACGGTGCCGAGTGGCAGCGACGTACGGGCGATCGTCGGTGAGAGGAGTATGTCGAACCTCTCGAAGAAGGCGCCGAGCTGGCGGCCGGTGCGATGGAATGTCTGCACGGCGCGGATGTAATCGTGGGCGCTGACCCCACGGCCCTTCTCTGCATACAGCAGGGTCACCGGCTCGAGGTCGCCAGGTCCCGGCACGCGGCCATTGGCGCGGAGCTGGATGTTGGTGAAGGTGTTGGCGCACATCACCGTGCCGAACGCCTCGCCCGCCGCGGCGGCATCATACGCGGGCGTCGTCTCTTCGACGTGATGGCCGAGAGCCTCCAATCGCTTCGCCGTGTGCTCGACCGCCGCGACCAGCACCGGGTCCATCGACTGCCACCCGACGGGCTTGCGCAGGAAAGCGACACGGAGCTTGCCCAGCCCCCGCTTTGTCGCGTCGAGGAACGAACCCTCGGTTTCGGGTGCCCGATAGGGATCGCCGGGCTCGCCGCCCGCGAGCGCGTCCAGCAGGGCGGCGCTGTCGCGCACGGAGATCGAGACGCAGAGCTGCGCGCCCGCACCGGCCAGCGTCTCGCCGATCGGCGCCAGGCTGATGCGCCCCCGGGAAGGCTTCAGCCCGAACAGATCGCACAGGGAAGCCGGAATGCGGATCGAGCCGCCGCCATCGGTCGCGTGCGCCATCGGCAGTGCCCGCGCTGCCACCACCGCGGCCGAGCCACCGGAAGAGCCGCCAGGCGACAGGTCGGCGCGCCACGGATTGACCGTCGCGCCGCCGAAGGCGGGCTCCGTCGTCGGAGCCAAGCCGAACTCGCTGGTGTTGCTGCGGCCCACGATCACGAGGCCCGCGCGACGCATGCGTGCCACAGCCGCGCTGTCATTCGCGGCCACGGGTTCCTTCGCAAAGAAGCGCGAGCCGACCGTGGTCGGCGTGCCGGCGCAATCGGCCATCAGCTGCTTCACGACGAACGGGATTCCGTGGAACGGACCGTCGCCCGCCGCCGCAATCGACTTCTCGAGAAGCTCGCCTTCATAGAAGTCGGTAATGGCGTTCAGCGTTCCGTTGACCCTCCGCAGATCCTCCAGGCTCGTATCGAGCACTTCGCGCGCGCTGATCCTGCGGCTCCGGATCAGCTCGGCGACGGCCAGCGCGTCATGCGCAGCGAACAGATCTTCCAAAGGGTCAGTTCCGCCAGCGTTCGAGGTTCGCCGCCACGAAGGCATCGTCGTGCAGCTCGGGATAGGTCGCGTAGAGCCGGTCGATCCCCTCGCTCTGACCGGGGCTCAGCTTCTCGTGCGGATCGAGGCATTCGATCGACTTGAGCAGCCCCTGCAGCTGCTGGATCTCGTGACATCCCAGAGTGCAGCCCGCGAAATCGTAGTCGACGTCGATCACCACACTGTTGCAG
>JAGNNA010000456.1 GCA_017990895.1 Reyranella sp. | reverse complement strand
AAACTTGCGCCGCGACAGCGAGACCGTGTCGACATAGCCGTTCGCAATCCTGGGCTTGCCGGCACGAGAAAGCTCGGCGTTCAGGAAGCCCAGGTCGAACTGCGCGTTGTGGATGACGAGCTGGGCTTCGCCCAGGAACTCCAGCAGTTCGTCGGCCTTGTCGGCGAACAGGGGCTTGTCGGCCAGGAATTCATCGGTGAGGCCGTGCACTTCCTGTGCACCGGCCGGCATCGGCATCTCGGGATTGAGGTAGAGCTGCAGCGAGCGGCCGGTGGCCACGAGGTTGACCAGCTCGATGCAGCCGATCTCGACCACGCGATGGCCGGCGAGAGGATCGAGGCCCGTGGTCTCGGTATCGAGGACGACTTCACGCATCCCGATCTTCTAGCCCGATGCGAGCCTACTTGCGACGCGCGCGCGCGAGCCGGGCTGTGAATTTCTCGCGCCAGGGATTGGGCGGCCAGAACCGTCCGTGCAGCCCGCGCAAGTGGGCAACCGCCTTGCCGAGCGCCGCCCGGGTGGGTGCTAGCCCCATGCCGGTCGGGATCACGATGCTGGCCTTCCGCCGTTTCTGCGCGTCCGGAACCTGTTGGCGCAGGATGCCCTCGAACTTTTCCGCCGTCATGCCGGGCCGCGCCAGGACGCGGCGGCGCTGCAGGAAGGCCGGCGCGCTCACGACCAGGGTCGCATCGACGCGCCGCTCGCCCATTCCCTCGAACAGCAGCGGGATGTCGAGCACGACCAGCGTCTCTCCCGCCAGGGCGGCACGGCGCAGGAAGGCGCGCTGTTTTTGGCCGACCAGCGGATGGACGATCGCCTCGAGCCGGCGCAGCGCTTCCTTGTTGCCGAAGACGCGGGCGCCCAGCGCCTGGCGGTCGAGCACGCCCGCCTTCACGACCCCGGGAAACGCCGCCTCGATCCCGGGCAGCGCCGCGCCGCCCGGCGCCTGAAGGGCGTGGACGGCGGCATCGGCGTCGTACACGGGTACCCCCATCTCCCGCAGCATCTTCGCCGCGGTCGACTTGCCCATGCCGATCGAGCCGGTCAGCCCGACGATGACCATTACGACGACGCCTGCAGCAGGATCAGGGAACCAGAACGGTCTGGCCCGTGGTCTTGCGGCTCTCCAGGTCGATATGCGCCTGGGCGGCCTCGGCCAGCGGATAGTGCTGGTCGATCGAGATCTTCACCTTGCCGCTCTTCACCATCTTGAACAGCGAGCGGGCGCTGGCTTCGAGATCGGCGCGCGTGGAGGTGTAGGAGAAGAGGCTCGGACGCGTGACGTAGAGCGAGCCCTTGGTGTTGAGGATGCCGAGCGGAATCGGTGCGACCGCGCCCGAGGCGTTGCCGAACGATACCATCAGGCCGCGCGGCTGCAGGCAGTCGAGCGAAGCCGCCCAGGTGTCCTTGCCGACGCCGTCGAACACGACGGGCACGCCCTTGTTCTTTGTGATCTTCTTCACCTCGGTCACGATGTCCTGCCTGGTGTAGTCGATCACCCACTTGTAGCCGTTCTTCTTGGCAAGGGCGGCCTTCTCGGGGGAGGAGGTCGTGCCGATCACCTTGTAGCCGCGCGCCTTGGCCCACTGGCCGAACAGCAGCCCGACGCCGCCGGCGGCGGCGTGGAACAGGATCGTGTCGCCCTTCTTGAGCCAGGCCTTGGCAGTCCGGTCGACGAGATACTCGGTCGTCATGCCCTTCAGCATGATCGCGGCGGCCTGCTCGTCGCTGACGCCCGTCGGCACCTTCACGAGCTGGTCGACGCCCATCAGGCGCTCCTGGCAGTAGGCGCCCAGCACGCCGCAATAGGCGACGCGGTCGCCCTTCTTGAAGCCCTTCACCCGGGGGCCGACCTCGACGATGACGCCCGCCGCTTCGCGACCAACGGCGTTGGGCAGCGGCGTCTGGTACAGGCCGGAGCGGGTATAGACATCGATGAAGTTGAGGCCGATCGCCGTATGACGCAGCTTGACCTGGCCGGGCCCGGGCTTGCCGACCTCGACCTCTTCGAGCTGCATCTTCTCCGGGCCGCCATTTTCATGAATCAGGATGGACTTGGACATCTGAATTTCTCCCCTTGCCGCGGCGACCGAGGAACATCGCCTGCTTGCGCGCGTCGAGTATAGTGACCGCCCTTTCAGGCGCCAGCCCGGCGCGGCCTTCGACAGGAGAGTTTATGCTCGGGAAGGTCTTTCTCGGACGTCGCCACCTCCTCGCCACGACCGCCGCGGCGGCGCTGGCCGCTCCCGCCATCGCGCGCGGCCAGCAGGTCCTGCGCAGCAGCAAGGCTTCCTACAGCCTGAGAATGCTCACGCTCGACCTCGAACAGCCATGGGGCATGGCCTTCCTGCCCGACGGCCGGCTGCTGATCACCGAGCGGCCAGGCCGGCTGCGGATCTTCGCCAACGGCCGGCTGGAACGGGCGCCGGTGGGCGGCCTGCCGAAGGTCTATGCGCGCGGCCAGGGCGGGCTGCTCGACGTCTGCCTGCATCCCGACTTCGCGAGGAACGCCCGGCTCTATCTCACCTACTCCGGCGAGGGCGAGGGCGGCGCCGCGACGGTGCTGGCGCGGGCCGAGGTCCGCAACAACGCCCTGGTCGGCGTGCAGCGGATCTTCGAGGCCCTGCCGCGCACGTCCGGTGGGCTGCATTTCGGCTCGCGTGCCGTCTTCGACCGGGCGGGCCTGCTCTACGTGACCTGCGGCGAGCGATACCAGATGCAGCGTGCGCAGAACCTCGCCGATCTCGGCGGCAAGGTCGTGCGGCTGCGGGACGACGGCTCGGTGCCGCCCGACAATCCCTTCGTGGGCCGCGACGGCGCGCGGCCCGAGATCTTCACGTACGGGCACCGCAATCCGCAGGGCATGGCGATGCATCCCGGCACCGGCCGCATCTGGCTCGTCGAGCATGGCCCACGCGGCGGCGACGAGCTCAACCTGCTGAAGGCCGGCGCCAACTACGGTTGGCCGCGGGCCACCCACGGCATCGACTACAGCGGTTCGACCATCAGCCCGAACAAGAGCCTGCCCGGGATCGAAGACCCGGTGCGCGTCTGGGTGCCGTCGATCTCGCCGAGCGGGCTCGCCTTTTACACCGGGGACCGTTTCCCCGGCTGGAAGGGCTCGGTCTTCACCGGCGCCCTCTCCGACAACGCCCTGATCCGCATCGAGCTCGACGGCGACCGCTATGTCGGGGAAGAGCGGTTGCTCGTCGACCTGCTTCCCTATATCCGCGACGTTCGTCAGGGGCCGGACGGCCTCCTCTACGTGGTCACCCACACCGACAGTGGGGGACTCTATCGCCTGGAGCCTGCGTAACGCCCATGCTGATCCTCGCTTCCGCCAGCGTCTCGCGCCGCCAGATGCTGCAGAATGCCGGCCTCGATTTCACGATCGAGACGTCGGGCGTGGACGAGGACGAGGTGAAGCTCAGTCTTGCGGCGGAGAAGGCGACGCCTCGGGATATTGCCGAGATGCTGGCCGAACTGAAGGCGAAGCGTGTCTCCCTGCGACACCCCGAGGCGATGGTGATCGGCGCGGACTCGACGCTCGCCTGCAACGGCCGCCTGTTCGACAAGCCGCCGACGATGGAAGCGGCACGCAGGCAGCTCCAGGCGCTCGCCGGCCAGACCCA
>JAGNNA010000455.1 GCA_017990895.1 Reyranella sp. | reverse complement strand
GCTCTCGACCAGGTCGAGCACCGCAACGGCGTGGTCGAAACAGTCTCGCAGGTAAGTGCGCGTTTCGGGCATGATGAAAGGCACGTCCGGCCGCATTACCGCCAGCACCGTTTCGCGCTCGGCCCACTGGATGCGATGGAAAGCGACGAGCGCCCGCCGGGCCTGGTGGATGTGCGCCAGCGTGTCCTTCGTCGGATGGTCGAGCGCCTCCTCTTCCAGCTCCTCTAGATGCGTCGACAGGGCCTCGATCAACGGGAACTTGCGGTCGACCACGAGGTCGATCAGCGCATAGACGAGATAGTCGATGCCGAACACGCGGAGCCGCGAGCCCGCGGTCTGCAGGCGATCGCGCACCGGCTTGAAGATGTCGGCCTTCAGGTCGTGGAAGGAGATGACGTAGTTGTCGCCGAAGAAAATGCTGACCTGCTGGCCCTTCAGAACGCAATTCTCATAGGCCGGGTCATTCAGGACGATGAAGCCCTGCCCATCGTACAGTTCGAGCTTGCTGCGCTGATTGGCATGAAAAACGTCCTCCAGAGCCAGAGGATGCAGATTGAATGCCATGCCGAGATTGCGCAGCATCTCGGAACTCGGGCGGCCGCTCACGTCGATCCAGGTATGCCCGGGGGTCCCGAGATGGAAGCGGCATTGATCCACCTCCACTTCGTGCAGGACTTCGACTTCGTCCGCCGTGTACTCGACCAGGGTGAAATCGAGCGCTTCGTCCGGTACCGGCGCGCGCCCGGCCAGGGTGCCGGGTGCCGTGCCGGGTTTGGTGTGGCGGCGGAAGAAGCCTTCCATGCGTTCTCTCGCCCCTCAGCTCGTTCAGACTTCTTCCATCACCTGGACATCGGGGCGGCCGGCGAGATAGTCGCCGAGCTTGCGGCCGAGTTCCTTGAAGTGCGGTGCAGCCCGATGGGCCTCCAGCGCCGCCTGGTCCTGGTAGCGTTCCAGCATGACATAGACGTTAACGTCGGTCGTCTTGTGCAACGCATACAGCTTGTTACCCGGCTCGTCGGCATGAACCTTGGCCTGAAGAGCCTTCATGGTCGCCTCGAAGTCGCCGTTGGTGCCGGGCTTGATGGTCAGTTTCGCGATGACGCCGATCATTCTCTCTCCTCCTGCCGTCCTATTGCGGCTTCTTCTTCAAAAGATACTTGTGCTCGCCATCGCACACCAGTTCGCCCTTCTGGTTGTGGATCGTGAGCTTCAGCACGGCGACACCCGTCGTGCGTCCGGGCTTCAGCTCGGCCACCTGGAGCATCGGGTAGAGCGTGTCGCCGACATAGACCGGCTTCAGGAAGCGCGAGGATTGTTCGAGGAAGCCGATCAGCGATTCGCCCACGAAATGCGGGAAGATGCCGCCGCCGGCCGCACCCTGGATCGCGACCTGCAGCCCGTGGGCCAGCATGTCCCGGTGCCCCAGCGCCTTGCAATATTCGCGATCGTAATGGATCGGGTGATTGTCGCCGCTGGCGAGTTGGAAGGCCGAGAACAGTGCCTCGGTCTGGGTGCGCGAGTTGATGTAGAACTTCTGGCCGACTTCGAGATCCTCGAACCAGTGGGCCGGCCCGAAGCGATGTTCGGCGGGGTCGAATGGCTTATCCGTCATGGCTAGGCAGCCTTCGCCTTGCGGGCCATCCCGTCGAACAGGTCGAGCATGCGCTCGCGCCACGCATGGACCGGGTCGTCCTTCTCCAGAAGTTCGAGCGGGCTGACCGTTCGGGGCCACATGAACGTGCCGGCGAGAATGTAGTCCGGGTAGGCTGCCTCTGCGCCCGACAGGAACTTCTGCTCGCGCAAGGCCCGACGTGCCGGCTCGAGCGCGGCCCGCAACGCCGCCAGCCCCTTCTCCCGGGCCTGCTTCTGGAAGGACGCGAAGTCCGTCGTGCCGAGGCGCGCGCCGCGCGATTGGGCGATATACTCCTTGTCCTCGGGCCGCACGCGATCGTAGAGGTCGCCGATGATCAGCGGGAAGATCCCAGCATTGACCACCGTGTCCGCCCAGCCGTTGATGAAACGCGCGTAGGCGCGCCCCATCTCGCTCTTCAACAGCAGCCTCTCCGGGTACATATCGTCCAGATAGACCGCGATGGCCCAGCTGTCCTTGACCGGCTTCTCGCCGTCCTTGATCACCGGCACGGTCTTCGAATCGGCGAAGGCGATCTTCTCCTTCTCCGTGAAGCCCATCGGCACGCTGGTGAAGTCGAGGCCCTTGTGCGCCAGTGAAAACTTGGTGCGCCAGCAGAAGGGACTGGGACGCCGGTCGTCCTCGAAGGCCAGGTCGTAGAGCGTGATCATCCGCGCCTCACTTGCCGTCCAGCATCCTGACGATGCCGGAGAAGTCCTTGGCGCCGTTGCCCGAGTTCACGAACAGGCTGAAGAGCTGCGCGGCCTCCGCGCCGAGCGGCGTGCTGGCACCGGCGGCATTGGCCGCCTGCTGAGCCAGCATCAGGTCCTTCAGCATCATCGCCGCCGTGAAGCCCGGCTGATAGTCGCGGTTGGCCGGCGAGGTCGGAACCGGGCCCGGCACGGGACAGTAGTTGGTGAGAGACCAGCACTGTCCGGACGCGGTGGACGCCACGTCGAACAGCTTCTGCGCATCGAGACCCAGTCGCTTGGCCAGCATGAAGGCTTCGCTGACGGCGATCATGGAGATACCCAGGATCATGTTGTTGCAGATCTTGGCCGCCTGGCCGCCGCCGCTGGTGCCGGCGAGAACGATGTTCTTGCCCATCTTCTCCAGGATCGGCTTGGCCTTTGCGAACGAGGCTTCGCTGCCACCCACCATGAAGGTGAGCGTGCCGGCGGTGGCGCCGCCGACTCCACCCGAGACAGGCGCGTCGACCATGTCCATCCCGGCCTTCTCCGCCAGCGCCGCCACATGGCGCGCGCTCTCCACGTCGATGGTCGAGCAGTCGATCAGCAGCGTGCCCTTGGCGACGTTCGGCAGGACGTCCTTCTCATAGACGTCGCGGACATGCTTGCCGGCCGGCAGCATGGTGACGACGATCTCAGCACCCTTCACTGCTTCGGCGGCGGAGGCGGCCTTGTGCGCCCCCTTCTCCACCGCCGCACTGACCGCGGCGTCGGAGAGATCGAAGGCCATGACGTGATGCTGGGCCTTTGCCAGGTTGGCGGCCATCGGGCCGCCCATGTTGCCGAGACCGATGAAGGCGATCTTCGCCATGGTTTCCTCCGTTGGTTTGCAGTCGCCTCAGTCGAAGAACAGGTCGTTGGACACTGGCTGGAAATGCTCCTCGACCAGGGCACGGCTGACGCCGTCGATCGTCGGGGGATTCCATTGCGGCTTCTGGTCCTTGTCGATCAGCAGCGCGCGCACGCCCTCGAAAAAGTCGTGGCCCTTCTGCATGCAGCGCTGCGACATGCGGTACTCGATCGTCATCGTGTCCTCGAACGACCGGTTGGCACAGCGCCTGAGCTGCTCGAGAGTGATCGCCATCGAGAGCGGCGAGAGCTTCATGAGCGCGGCGAGCTGCTTCTGCGCGAAGTCGCTGTTCGACTTCTTCAGATTGGCGACGATCTCCTGCAGCGTCTCGGCCGAGAAGCAGCGATCGATCTCCGGCATCAGCGCCGGCAACGTCTGCTCGCCGGGATCCGCCTGGAAGCGGGG
>JAGNNA010000113.1 GCA_017990895.1 Reyranella sp. | reverse complement strand
GATCTGGAGCGCGCGGTTGCCGGTATAGGTGCCGTGCGTGTTGACGGAACCGGCGGCGACGCCACCAGCGCGTCCCTGGCTGCGGTCGAGCGACTGTACCATCACAGCACCTCCTTCAGAGCGGCGACAAGCGGGTCCATGCCCGCCTCTGTCGCCGTTTCGGTCGCCGCCAGCAGCAGCAGGTTCGCGACCGTGGGATCGTTAGGGATCAGGCGCGACACCGGCAGGCCGCCCAGGATGCGCTTGGCCGCCAGCGCCTCGACGACCTCGGCCGCGGGCTTCGGCAGCTTCACGGTGAATTCGTTGAAGAAGCTGTCGTTCAGCACCGTCACGCCGGGCACACCAGCGATCCTGTCAGCGAGCTGCGAGGCCTTGGCGTGGTTCAGTTCAGCCAACCGGGTAAACCCCGCCTCGCCCAGCAGGGTGAGATGCACCGTGAAGGCCAGCGCGCAGAGGCCGGCATTGGTGCAGATGTTGGAGGTCGCCTTCTCGCGGCGGATGTGCTGCTCGCGCGTCGAGAGCGTGAGCACGAAGCCGCGCTTGCCGTCGGCATCGACGGTCTCGCCGACGAGGCGGCCCGGCATCTGGCGCATGTACTTGTCGCGCGTGGCGAACAGTCCGACGTACGGACCGCCGAAGCCCAGCCCGTTACCGATCGACTGGCCTTCGCAGACGACGATGTCGGCGCCCATCTCGCCCGGCGGCATCAGCAGCCCCAGCGACACGACTTCCGTCACCACGACGATCAGCAGCGCCCCGGCGGCATGGCAGGCTTCCGCCAGCTTGGTGAAGTCGCGGACATGGCCGAAGAAGCTCGGGTTCTGCACCACCACGCAGGACGTCTCGCGATCGACCGAGGCGATCAGATTCTCGAGGCCCTCGGCATCGGTCTTCGAGAAGTTGGCCGTGAAGCCTTCCCACTTGGCGGTGGTCTCGATGATGCTGCGATACTGCGGATGCAGCCCACCCGAGATCAGCGCCTTGTGGCGGCGCGTGACCCGGTTGGCCATCAGCACCGCCTCGGTGGTGCCGGTCGAGCCGTCGTACATCGAGGCGTTGGCGACTTCCATGCCGGTGAGCAGGGTCACTTGGGTCTGGAACTCGAACAGGTACTGCAGCGTGCCCTGCGTGATCTCGGGCTGATACGGCGTGTACGAGGTCAGGAACTCGCCGCGCTGGATCATGTAGTCGACGGTCGCCGGCACGTGATGACGATAGGCGCCGGCGCCGATGAAGAACGGCGTGCTCGCGGGCGACAGATTCTTGACGGCGAAGCCCTGGAAGGCGCGCTCGACCTCGAGCTCGCCCTGGTGATCGGGCAGGCCGCCGACCTTGGCCGCCAGTCGCGCCGAAGCCGGCACGTCGCGGAACAGCTCGTCGACCGACTTGGCGCCGATCACGCTCAGCATCTCGCGGCGATCGGCGTCGGTGAGAGGGAGATAACGCATTGGAGCTCCTAGAAAATGCTCTTTGCTGGGGGCGCGGCACTCCAGTGCCGCGATCTTCCCTGAACATCGACCAAGACGCGCCACTGGAGTGGCGCGCACCCAGCCATGATCAGCCGAGGCTCTTCACGAAGGCTTTGTAGGCGGCCTCGTCCATCAGGCCGGCGAGCTCGCCCTTGTCGGCGAGCTTCAGCTTGAAGAACCAGCCCTTGCCCGTCGGCTCGGCATTCACGTCGCCGGGCGTGTCGGCCAGCGCCGCATTGCTCTCGACGACCTCGCCGCTGGCTGGGGCGTAGATGTCGGACGCGGCCTTTACCGATTCGACGACGGCGCAGGCCTCGCCCTTGGCGACCTTGCGGCCGGCGGCGGGCACGTCGACGAACACGACGTCGCCCAGCTGCTCCTGCGCGTACTGCGTGATGCCGATCGTGCCGACGTCACCCTCGACGCGGATCCACTCATGCTCTTCGGTGTACTTGGTCTCGGCCATCTTGATCTCCTATCCGCGGTAGTAGGCGTTTTTGACGAAAGGCATCGGCACGATCTCAGCCGGCACGGGCTTGCCACGCACCATGAGATCGACCTTGGTTCCGTTGGCTGACTGGCTGCGCTCGACGTAGCCCATGGCGATGGCGCGCCCCAGAGTGGGCGAGAAGCCGCCCGACGTGACGGTGCCGACGGTCTTGCCGCCGATGACGATCTCCGCACCCTCGCGCGCGATCGCCTTGCCCTCGGGCAGCAGGCCGACCCGCTTGCGCGCCGAGCCCTCGGCGATCTGCTTCTGGACGACCGCGGCGCCGGGGAAGCCACCCTGCACGCGCCGCTCCTTGCCGACGCTCCACAGCAGCACCGCTTCGACCGGCGTCGTGGTCGTGTCGATGTCGTGGCCATAGAGGCAGAGGCCGGCTTCGAGCCGCAGCGAATCGCGGGCGCCAAGGCCGATCGGCTTCACTTCGGGATTGGCCAACAGCTTGCGCGCGATGGCGTCGGTCTGGTCGGCCGGCGTCGAGATCTCGTAGCCGTCGCCGCCGGTGTAGCCCGAGCGCGTGACGTAGCAGCGCGCGCCGTCGATCACGACGTAAGCACCGGTCATGAACTTCATGGTTGCGACCTGCGGCACCAGCCGCGACAGCACGGCCGCTGCCTGCGGTCCCTGCAGCGCCAGCAGCCCGCGCGAAAACATCGGCTCGACCTCGCAGGTGGCCGACAGATGCTTCTGCATGTGAGCGAGGTCGGCGTCCTTGCAGGCGGCGTTGACGACCACCAGCAGGTGATCGCCCGTGCTGGTCACCATCAGGTCGTCGAGGATGCCGCCGGCATCGTTGGTGAACTGGGTGTAGCGCTGCTGACCCAGCTGCAGGCCGGCAATGTCGCCCGGCACCAGGGTTTCCATCGCCTTGGCCACGTTGTGGCCGGGCTTCGCGGTGAGGCGGACCTGGCCCATGTGCGAGACGTCGAACAGGCCGCAGGCGGTGCGGGTGTGATTGTGCTCGACTAGGATGCCGGTCGGATACTGGACCGGCATCTCGTAGCCGGCGAACGGCACCAGGCGCGCGCCCAGCTCGCGATGGAGATCGTAAAGCGGCGTGCGCTTCAGGGGGCCAGCGGGAGTTTCGGTCAAAAGAGTCTCCGTCAAAGGTCGCGTCCAACGCGACCGGAGTCGCGCCTCGACGACGCAAGGAATGCGCCGCTCGCGACCCCCTCTGTCCGGAGACCTGAAAGATTCGCCGGAAAAGAGCCGGCTTACTTCGTCGGTGGGCATGCGCCGAATGGGGCGCAAGCCGCTTTCCAGAGACCCATCCTCCTGCGGTCCGTTTGCCTGAGAGTTTCCGGGGCCGGTTGCTCCTTCGGCGCCATCCTCGCGAATGGGCTCTCCCACAGGGATCGTCTGGGTGGCGCGACCATAGGCAGGCCCCTGCTCTGCGTCCACGCACAAAGGCGCGCAGCATCTCGAAATCGCGGGAAAAGCGAATCGACCCTTGAAATTGAGTGATTGCTCACTTATAAATATGAGCACTTACTCACTTAGGGAGGTTGGCATGTTCATTCGCCGCTCGTTCGATGAGTTTCCCACGCTTCACACCGAAGGCTCGCCCGAGGCAAAGCCGGACGCGGTAATCGACTGGCGCTGCTTATATCCGGAAGACAATGGGCCCTCTTTTCCGAGTGAGCGCTCCCTCATAGGATGCGGGGCATGGGCAAAGCCGAAGAGACCAAAGCCCGCGTAGAACGCGCGGCCCTCACCCTGTTCGTGGCGCGCGGCGTCGCGGAAACTACGACCCGCGAAATCGCCATGGCGGCGTCGATCGCCGAGGGCACGATCTACCGCTACTTCCCCAGCAAGGAGCAGCTCGCCCTCGACATCTTCCTCGGCCATCACCGTGCGCTGGCCGAGGCGCTGGCCGAGGCACACCGGCCGGTCACCGGGCTACGGGACAAGATCCAGGCCATCGTCCGCTGTTACTGCGAATGGGCGGACCGGGACTGGTCCCTGTTCGCCTATCACCTGCTCACCCAGCACCTGTTCCTGGCACTGGTCCCCGACGGCACGCCCAATCCCGTCGACGTGGTGCGCGAAGTCATCGTGAGCGCCATGGCCGCGGGCGAGATACCGACGCGGGACCCCGACCTCGCGGCCGCCTCCGCGATCGGCACCGTCATGCAGCCCGGGACCTACAAGGTCTACGGCCGCTTCGAAGGCCCGCTCTCCGATCACGTCGCTTTTTTCGCAGATGCCGCCTGGGCGGTGCTTTCCGTCCCCGACCGCTAGGCCGGCAGGATCACGCGCCGACGTAGACGAAGGCCTCGAGGCCGGACTTCAGGCGCACGGCGACACGCTTATAGTCGGAGACCTCGTAGCCATCGGCGGCGGCAAGTTCGGCTGCCGTGATTTTGAACACGACGCCCAATACCTCGTTACCCGGGTCGTCGGTAGGACGCGCCATTGAATGGTGGGTCTTGCCGCTGGTCTTCACGACCTCGGCGTCCTTGATCTCCAGCAGCGATGTTGCATAACCCGGCAGGGCATCGGGGCGGCCTTCGAGTAACCGCCCGAAGGTCGCGAGCTGCACGTCTTCCTGCTGAAGCGTGCCGTAGGAAAAGAGCCAGACGTCGGTCACTGTCGTTTCCTCTGACATCATGGGAGCGCGCCACTCCAGTGGCGCTCATGTCTTGCCCGTCGACCAAGCTTGAGCGCCACTGGAGTGGCGCGCTCCAATGAGCCGTTAGCTAGGAGCGCCCGCTCTCGCGGGCCAGCGCGGTAAAAGCTTCGACGAAGGCCTCGCGCGGGCCGCCGAGGCCGGTCTCGTTGAAGATGTCGGCGGTGAGCGACTTCACGGCGTTCTCGTCGATGCGCACGCCGTTGTTTTCGAGGAAGCCACGGGCAGCCTGCACGGCTTCGTCCATCGCGCCGCCGCGCTTGTAGAGCTGGTAGTAGTCGGGATGGCCGCCGCGGCCCAGCGCCTCGGCCAGCACGTCGGTGAAGTTCACGACCCTGAGCGACGGATAGATCGCCTCCGCGCCCGAGAGGGAGCGATGGCAGGAATGATACATGGTGACGATCGTGTCGGCGCCGGCATCGACCGCGCCCATGACGAGATCGCGATGGATCGACTGCTCGCGCGCCTTGAACTTCGCGGCCTGGCCGCCGCAGGCATAGGAGAAGCCGGAATCCTGCGGCAACTCCACCAGCTCCAGATTCGGCACGGCACGCAGCAGGTTGCGGACGCTTTCGACAGTGGCCCCGATGCCCTGATGCTCGTGGATCACGACGCGGCGCTTCGGCTGGTTCGCCGCGAAGCGCGCCTTGAGCGCATCGAGATTACCGGCCAGAAACTCACTCACGTGTCCGAGATCGAACGACGGTTCCTCGACGTCCTTCTCCAACTCGTCGAAATTCTTGGTGCAGGTCGGACACCAGGTCAGCACCTTCGAGGCGCCCGACTGGCCGAAGCGCTGGAACGTGCGGTGGCCCATGCGTTCGTAGGTCGGCAGATCGGCTTCCTGGAACTGATAGACGCCGCAGCAATGGGCGGTGCCGCCGACCACGTCGAAATCGAGTTCCAGCGCGTCGAGTATGTCCATGACGTTCAGCACGATGTGCGGCGTGCGCAGCACGTTGCAGCCCGTATAGAACAGAACGTCGGCGGTGCGCCGTTCGGCCGGCGCGAGGATCTTCTTCAGCGTCTCCGAGGGAAGCTGCATGCTGGCCAGCAGCCGCACGGCCTGCGCCATGTGGCGGAAGCGGTTGGCGGCATTGGCCGCCCCTTCCTGCACCGGACGCGTCGCCTGCAGTGACTTCATCTTGGCGATCGTCACCCACTGCCGGACGTTGATGTCCTCGGGACAGGCCGCACTGCATTGCGCACTGCCGTCGCAGGCGCCGAGCCACTTGTCGAGCAGCGGCGCCGTGGCCCCTCCCTCCCGCGTGAGCGACAGGAGCTCAGCGACCCGCTGCACGGCTTCACCGGCATCGAGCCCGCTCTCGCGCGCCGTCGGACAGGCCTCGAAGCACTTGCCGCAGGTCGTGCAGCGATCGGCCGCCTCGGCGGCCAATGCTTCCAGCCTGTCGGCATAGGCGCTCATCAGCGCTGCCCTTGGCGCCTGTTGTACTCGAGTTCTTCCTGCGACGGCCTGAGGCCGACGGCGATGCGATAGCTGCCGAGCTCGGAAATCTGGCTGAACGGCAGGGTGAGGGTGAGCTCCTCCTGCGACTGGCCGCGCGGATTGGCGTTCGACAACTTGAAGTCGGCGGTGAAGTCCTGACCCTGGACGACCTGGCCCGAGCTGCCGAGGACGCGCACGAAGTAGGGCACCCGCGTCTGGCCGGGGACGACCGAGGGGCCGGCGGTGACCGCGACGCGCATGATCAGGGTGACGTCCATGCGATTGCGCCGCAAGGTGCAGGTCGCGCCCACGCCGGCCAATGCCGCTTCATACTCGACGTCACGCGGATCGCGGCCCGGCCCATCCCTGAAATGCGTCAACCGACCGGCATCTTGGACCGTGAACGGCGCCGGACAATAGGCGGTCGCGGAGTCCTCTGACTTGCCGCCACAGGCAGAGAGAAGAAGCGCCAGCGCGACAGGCGCGGCGCGGAGATACGATTTCAAGGTCATGCCAGGGTCTTGTGTGTGCCGTCGCAAAGCGGTTTCTTCGAGGAGTGCTTGCAGTCGCAGAGCCAGTAGTCGCCGGCCTTCTCGACCGAGTACTTCATCGGGGCGAGACCGGTGCCCTTGTGGCTGCCGTCGCAGAACGGCTGGGCCTTGCTCAGGCCGCAGGCGCACCACCAATAGTCCTTGCCCGCCTCGAGAGCCACCTTCGATGGCGCCTTGGCCGCGACAACCGGCTCGGTCATGTTGCTTTCCCCGTTGCGGCGGCTTTGTTACGGTGCCGCGCCAGATCCGTATTGCGCGGACTCTAGGCAATGGTCCGCAGGCCCGCAAGCGAACGGGTCGGCATCGCGTCGAACGAATTTGATGATTGCTCCGAAGAAGCCGCTCACGATCCTGCTCGCCAGCCCGCGCGGCTTCTGCGCCGGCGTCGACCGTGCCATCCAGATCGTCGAGCGTGCGCTGGAGCGTTACGGCCGCCCGGTCTATGTCCGGCACGAGATCGTGCACAATCGCTTCGTGGTCGAGAACCTCGAGGCTCAGGGCGCGATCTTCGTCGACGAACTCGACGAGGTGCCGGACGACCGACCCGTGGTCTTTTCCGCGCATGGCGTGCCGAAATCCGTGCCAGCCGAGGCCGCCCGCCGCAACCTGCTCTATGTCGACGCGACCTGCCCGCTGGTCTCAAAGGTCCATCGCGAGGCCGCGCGTCACGCTCAGTCGGGCCGCACCGTCTTGCTGATCGGCCATGCCGGCCACCCCGAGGTGATCGGCACGATGGGCCAGCTGCCGCCCGGCAAGGTGGTGCTGGTCGAGGACGAGGCGCAGGCCGAGACGCTGACCGTCGCCGATCCGGAAAATCTCGCCTATGCCACCCAGACGACCCTGTCGGTCGACGACACGACCGGCATCGTCGCCGCCCTGCGCCGCCGTTTCCCCTCGATCCAGGGGCCGAAGATGGAAGACATCTGTTACGCCACGACCAATCGCCAGGCCGCGGTCAAGGCGATTGCCGAGCGCTGCGATGCGATGGTGGTGATCGGCGCCCCCAACTCCTCGAACTCGATGCGGCTGGTCGAGGTCGCCGCCAACTATGGCTGCGCGAAGTCGCGCCTCGTGCAACGCGCCGCCGATATGGACTGGGACTGGCTGGGCGATTCGCACCGTCTCGGGATCACGGCCGGCGCATCGGCGCCCGAGCTGCTGGTCGATGAGCTGATCGAGGCCTGTCGCGCGCGATACGAGGTCACCGTCGAGGAAGTGCGCACGACCGAGGAAAGCGTCGTGTTCAAGCTGCCGCGCGCTCTGGTGGCTTGACGTGGCGGTCTACACGGAAGTCGGCGACACCGAGCTCGAAGCCTTTCTCGCCGAATACGACATCGGCCGGGCCGAATCCTTCAAGGGAATCGCCGAAGGCGTCGAGAACTCGAACTACCTGCTGACCACGACGAAGGGCCAGTACATCGTCACGCTCTACGAGAAGCGCGTCGATCCCCGCGACCTGCCCTTCTTCCTCGGCCTGATGGATCACCTGGCGGCGCGCGGCATCACCTGCCCCCAGCCGATTCACGGCCGCGACGGCAACGCGTTGCGCACGCTGGCCGGCAAGCCGGCGGCGATCACCAGCTTCCTCCATGGCATGTGGCCGCGCCGCACGACGGTCGCGCATTGCGCACCGGTCGGCGAAGCATTGGCCGGCCTGCACCTCGCCGGCCAGGACTTTGCGCTCAAGCGGCCCAACGCCCTGTCCGTGGCCGGCTGGCGCCCGCTCTGGGAAGGCTGCCGCCGCGAGATCGATGCGCCGCTCGACCGCGAGCTCGGCGCCGAGATCGCGTTCTTCGAGGCGAACTGGCCGGGCGACCTGCCGGCCGGCGTGATCCATGCCGACCTCTTCAACGACAACGTCTTCTTCCTGCAGGACAAGCTCTCGGGCCTGATCGACTTCTACTTCGCCTGCAACGACCTGCTGGCCTACGACGTCGCGATCTGCCTCAACGCCTGGTGCTTCGAGATCGACAATTCGTTCAACGCCACCAAGGCGCGCGCCCTGCTGCAGGGTTACGAGCGCGTGCGCAAACTCAGCGACGACGAGAAGCACGCCCTGCCCCTGCTGGCGCGCGGCGCGGCGCTGCGCTTCCTGCTGACCCGGCTCTACGACTGGGTGCACACGCCGCCCAACGCGCTGGTGAAGCGCAAGGACCCGCAGGAATACCTCGCCAAGCTGCGCTTCCATCGGAGCGTCACGGCCCTGTCGGATTACGGATTGTGAGCGAATCCCCGAAAGTCGAGATCTTCACCGACGGCGCGTGTAGCGGAAACCCCGGTCCGGGCGGCTGGGGCACGATCCTGCGCATGGGCGAGAAGGAACGCGAACTGTCCGGCGGCGACCGCGCGACCACCAACAACCGCATGGAACTGATGGCGGCCATCCAGGGCCTCGAAGCCCTGAAGCGGCCCTGCCACGTCCGGCTCTTCACCGACAGCGTCTACGTGAAGGACGGCGTCACCAAGTGGATCCACGGCTGGAAGAAGAACGGCTGGAAGACGTCCGACAAGAAGCCGGTCAAGAACGTCGAGCTATGGCAGCGTCTCGACGCCGCCCGCGCCGTCCATCATGTCGAGTGGCACTGGGTGAAGGGCCATAGCGGCCACCCGGAGAACGAACGCGCCGACGCGCTGGCCCGCGCGGCCATCGCGACCATTCGGACGCAGCGCCAGTAGATCAGCTGCGCTTCGGCTGCGCCGGGACGGGCTTCTTTTCGCCCTGCTTGTCCATCACGAGGTCGAAGCCCTCGCGCTTGCCGTCGCAGGGATTGTCGCCTTCGGCCAGGCGCCAGACCTGCGACTTGCCCGAGCGGCGGAAGGTGAGCAGGCCCGCCACCTTGCAGGGCGTGCCCTTCTCAACCGTGGCGACCCGGAAGGCGACCTCGCCGCGAACTTGGACGACGCCCGCCGCGATCCGCTCGACGACACCGTCGATGGAAACCCAGTCGCCCTCTGTGCCGGGCGCGACACTGTCGAGGCGGCCCTTGATGGTCCAGAGATTGCCCTGGCGGGTCACCGTCACTTCGCCGGGCTTGGCGCCCTTGATCTTGGCGTGGCGGCCCCACGTGATCCGGCGCGCCTCCGCGAACAGCTGAGCCTCGGCATCCGAATCGATGACCGTCCGCTCGACCTTGGGGGGCGCCGGCGGCAGGGGCGACGAAAGATCGGCAGGGGACGCGCCGCGCTCGGTCACCGGCGCCCGCTCGGGTGGCGGCGCCGGATAATAGGAAGCTGGCGGCTGCGGAGCGGCGGCGGGCTGGGCGATGGCCGGCACGGCAAGGACCAGCACACCGAGGAGGGTGATCGACGAGAGGGCTTTGTTCATTTGTTTGTATTTTATCTGACCGGTCATCGCGAGGCTATCGCTTCCCACCGGCGGGCGCCGCGGGAGGGGGCGCGGCCGGGGCGCCGCCGGCAAGGCCGGCCTCGGCGCGGCGGGCGGCCGGCGAGCTTGCCGGCGCCAGCTTCAGCACGCGGTTGAAGTCGGCATTCGCCGCGTCCCGCGATCCGCGGGCCAGATGGATCATGCCGCGTTCGAGCAGCGCCTCGGAATTGTCCGGCGAGATCGACAGAGCGCGATTGACGTCGACCAGGGCGCGGCCCGGATCGCGGGCATTGCGCCACGCCGCGGCGCGCAGCACCAGCACCTCGACATCGTCCTGGCGCAGGCGGATGGCCTGGTCGAAATCCGAGATCGCGCGCGGCCAGGATTGCATGGCGGCGTAGGACAGACCGCGATCGACCCAGAGGTCGGGATCGTTGGTCTTGAGCTCCAGCGCCCGGCTCTGTGCCGCGGCGGCCTTTTCGGCGGCGCCGGATTCCATCCAGGCCTGTCCGGCCTGGGCATACAACTCGGCGCGCAGGCCGGGCCTGTCCTGGCCCATGTCGCGGGCGATGGCCTCGAACTGCGCCGCGGCCTGGGCATACTTGCCCGATTGGAACATGGCGACGGCGACGCAGTGACGGGCTCCCATGCCGCCGCCTTCGACGATCCATTTCTCGGCCGCCGGCAGCGCCTTCAGCGGCTCCATCCGCGCGAGCTGCATGCATTCGGTATAACGTCGAACATGATCCGGGCGCGTTTCCAGCGCGGGCGGTCCGGGCAAGGACTGGACCGGGGCTGGAACCACAGGAATGGGCTGCGCGAAGACCGGCGACGCGGCGAGAAGGCCGAGCAGCGGCCACAGCTTCTGGGCTCTGAACAACATGGTTGCAAAGAACCGTGCGGAGGCGATCCTGACAAGATGACAAGACGACTTTTCATTTTCGGTTTGGGCTTCAGCGGCCTTGAAATCGCCAAGCTTGCCAAGGCGCAGGGCTGGTCGGTGGCCGGCACCTGCACCACCGAAGACAAGGCACGGAGGCTGCGCGAAGCCGGGATCGAGGCCCATCGGTTCGACGGTACCGCCGCACTCGCGCCCGACGCCTTCGGTAAGCCCACGCACGTCCTTTGCACCATCGCACCGGGCGAGGCCGGCGACCTGGCGCTGCGCACCTGCGGCGACCTGCTCGGCCGCGTCGGCTGGCTGGGCTACCTCTCGACCACCGGCGTCTATGGCGACCACGAAGGCGGCTGGGTCGACGAGACGACGCCGGCCATGCCGACGCAGCCGCGCAGCCGCCAGCGGCTCGCCGCCGAACAGGGCTGGGGTGCGCTGGCCTCCGCCAGCGGTGCGTCCCTCCACATCCTGCGACTGCCCGGCATCTACGGGCCCGGCCGCAGCACGCTCGACCGCGTGAGGGCCGGCACGGCGCAGCGCATCGACAAGCCTGGCCAGGTCTTCTCGCGCATCCATGTCGAGGATCTTGCTGCAAGCGCCCTCGAGGCCACGGAGCGCGAAGACGGGAAGGCCGAGATCTGGAACGTCGCCGACGACCTGCCGGCCTCCAATGCCGACGTCATCGCCTATGCCTGCGAGCTGCTGGGTCGTCCGGTGCCGCCGGTCATTTCTTGGGACGAAGCCGCGCCAGCGATGTCGGCGATGGCCCGCTCCTTCTATTCGGAGAGCCGCCGCGTGACGAACGAGAAGCTCAAGCGCGAGTTGGGCGTCGTGCTGCGTTACCCGACTTACCGTGAAGGGCTCACAGCGATCCTAGCTGCGGAAGGTTAACGCGGTGTAGCAAGGGAGCGCGCAACTCCAGTTGCGCTCAGAACTTTGCAGGCAACACATGAGCGCCACTGGAGTGGCGCGCTCCAATGAGCATTAACCCACCAGCTCTTCGACCGTCGCGATGAGGCGGGCGATGTCCGCTGGGGTGCTGAGGCGATGGTCGCCGCCCTTGATGAAGGTGGTGACGACTTCCGGCGCGTCGAGATGCTTCGCGATCTGCAGCGAGTATTCCCAGGGCACGTCGGGATCGCTCTGGCCGTGCAGCAGTCGCACCGGACAGGGCAGTGCCAGCGGCTTGTCGAGCAGCAGGTGATTGCGCCCCTCCTCGATCAGCTTCCAGGTGAAGACCGAAGGCTCGGGTGAATATTGCGACGCACGTTCGAGCCGGCCGTCGCGCTCCAGCGCCGCGCGATCCTCGGGCGAGAGGCCCTTCAGCAGCATGCGCTCGGTGAAGTCGGGCGCAGCCGCAATCAGCACGAGGCCGGCCAAGCGTTCGGGGCGCGCGCGTGCTGCCAGCAGTGACAGCCACCCGCCCATGCTGGAGCCGACGAGCACGAGCTTGCCTTGGGTCAGCCGGTCGATCGCCGCGAGCGAATCGTCCAGCCAGCGGCCGATCGTGCCGTCCTCGAAGCGGCCCGACGACTGGCCGTGACCGAGATAGTCGAAACGCAAGAAGGCGCGGCCCGTCTTCTCAGCCCACGCTTCGAGCGCGACCGCCTTGGTGCCGGTCATGTCGGACCGGAAGCCGCCGAGGAAAACGACCGTCGGCGCCCGTCCTTCCGTAACCGCATAGGCGATGGTGTTGCCGTCGTCGCGCCGCAGTCGCTCGACCCTACCCACGTTGCGCCTCCCGTGTTACCTGCTGCCTCCCTCAATCATGTAGCCAAAAGCCACGCCCGTGTCCGCGCCCACCCTGCTTCAGATCGTTCCCACGCTGGCCGGCGGCGGCGTCGCTCGTGCCACGCTGGAAGCGGCGCAGGCCGTCATCGCGGCGGGCGGCTCGGCGATCGTGGCGTCCCCCGGCGGCAGCATGGTCCCCGACCTGCTGAGGCTGCGCGCGAGCCACATCGAAATTCCAGCGCCGTCGCATCCGGCGTGGGGACGGTTGACCCTCCCTGGCAGCCTTGCCGCGGGCCTGCGCGAGGCGAAGGTCGACGTCATCCAGGCGCGTTCGCCAGCGACGGGCTGGGTCGCCCGCGCGCTCGCGCGCCGTCTCGGCATCAAGTGGATCGCGACCCTGCACCGGCCGTTCCTCGCGTCCGATCTCACGGGACGCTTCGTCGAGGCGCGTCAATCGCGCGCCGACGCGGTGATCGCCGTCTCGCAGCACGTCGCCCGCGATGCTCTGGCACGCTTTCCCGGTCTGCAGGACCGGCTGGAAGTCATCTCCCCCGGCATCAACTTCGACCGGTACGATCCGGCGATCGTGCGTGCCGACCGGCTGATCCGATTGGCCGGCGAGCTGCGCGTGCCGGACGGCAGCCATCTCATCCTGTGTCCCGGCCGTTTCGGCGAGGACAACGGCCAGAAGATCCTGGTCGAAGCGATCCGGCGGCTGGAGCGGGACGACGTGTTCTGCCTGCTGCTGGGCTCGACCGGGACGGCGACGCCGTTCGAGAAGGAACTCGAACGCGCCATCGAGGCGGCGCAACTCAACGGGCGCGTCCAGATCGGCCCCTATGTCGACGACATGCCGGCCGCCTACATGCTGGCCGACGTCGTCGTGTCGACCGGCGGTGCGCGCCAGGGTTTCAGCCGGGCCCTGGTCGAAGCCCAGGCGATGGGACGGCCGGTCGTCGCCGAGGATGGCGGCGGTGCCGCCGAGACGATCCGGCCCGACGGCGTCACGGGCTGGCTGGCGCCCGCCGGCGATCCGGCGGCGCTGGCCGAAGCCCTGCGG
>JAGNNA010000453.1 GCA_017990895.1 Reyranella sp. | reverse complement strand
CCGACTTAACGATCCGCCTACGTGCGCTTTACGCCCAGTAAATCCGAACAACGCTAGCCCCCTTCGTATTACCGCGGCTGCTGGCACGAAGTTAGCCGGGGCTTCTTCTGTGGGTACCGTCATTATCGTCCCCACTGAAAGAGCTTTACAACCCTAAGGCCTTCATCACTCACGCGGCATGGCTGGATCAGGCTTGCGCCCATTGTCCAATATTCCCCACTGCTGCCTCCCGTAGGAGTCTGGGCCGTGTCTCAGTCCCAGTGTGGCTGATCATCCTCTCAGACCAGCTATGGATCGTCGCCTTGGTAGGCCATTACCCCACCAACTAGCTAATCCAACGCGGGCTCATCCAAATCCGATAAATCTTTCCCCCGTAGGGCGTATCCGGTATTAGCACAAGTTTCCCTGTGTTGTTCCGAAGATCTGGGTAGATTCCCACGCGTTACTCACCCGTCTGCCACTCCCCTTGCGGGGCGTTCGACTTGCATGTGTTAAGCCTGCCGCCAGCGTTCGTTCTGAGCCAGGATCAAACTCTCAAGTTTGATATCTGACTTGTCGCTCGACATTGCACGTTTTGCGTTGCGCCTTGCGGCGCAATTGACGAGGACACACACCGAACCAACGAACCGAAATCCGTCGGCAATGGTATGTACCTCTTAAGAAACGTACCGTCGAACTTGTCGTGTTGCCCAGTCTCTCGACCGGACCGCAAGAACCTCGCCGTCCACGTTTCTCTTTCTTCCAATCTTCACAATGTCAAAGAGCTGACCCCGTTTGCGTCTCTCGACGGCGGCGTCTGTGGAAGCAGTGCTTCCGAATTTCGAGGACAGAAGTCTGTTTCCGGTTGCCCGGCAGCAGGTCTGCCCTTTCAGTGATCGTCGACAGTGGGAGCGACTAGCGCTCGGCGTCGTCAACGTGGCGGGTTATATTCGAGACGTTTCAGTCTGTCAACACCCTATTTTCTACTTTCGGAAGAACCGAATTTCGAAAACCTGAAAGCGCTAATTGCTCAGTTCTTTCAGAGGCTTGCTTCAGTCTTTGGCGTCTTGCGGCGCCGCGGTCTTCAGCGATGGGCGGGTTATATGGGCGACCCTTTTGGGTGTCAACAGCCGAAAATGACGAATCTGACATTTTTCGTCGACGCCCGGCGGGACCGCCATCCACCCAGTCTGCCGCGTATATAGCACGCGCGCGCAAGGACTGTCATCTGGTGATGGATGAAGCGGGCTGCAAGGGGTTTTCGGGGGCAATTGGGGCCTGTGGAAAACCGGGCGAGGCCGTTGAATCGACTGGCAAAGCGTATTCGGCAGGCCCTGACGCGTCGGCGGCATGGATTCCTCCTCTCGGCGGAGACCAGTCCGTGACCGCTCCGCGGGAGCCAGCCATCGCGGCCGTGGCCTAGTTTCGCCGTAATGTACTCCCACCAACGTCGCTTCCGATCAGTTGACTCGCGCGCAGGCGCGCTGCACTGCTTTCGGCATCGGGGCATCAGCTTAGGCAGCACGGATTGAATCCAGCACAGCGCAATCGCAATGCCGCGTTGCTCAAGGCCAGCGGCTTTGAAGATGGTCCCGCGCTGACCGTCCAGTCGACCGACGGCGAGATTCCACATGGTCGCGAACTGAGTTTTGCCTGGCTGACCGGCACTGTGATGACGGGCCTGACGTCCGTGCTGCTGATGGGTGCGGCGCTCTATGTGTCGTTCGAGGGCCAGGATACGTTCTCGACCGCCTATGAAGCGCTGCAGCTGATCACCAAGCCGGCCGAGGCGACGCTCGATTCCAACGTCAAGGGCGATCGCGTCCGGCCGGTGGCCAAGACCCGCTCCGAGCTCGAGATCGTCGAAGCCTCGATCCGCGAGACGGTGGATGGCCGCGCCCTGATCAAGAAGCAGCCGTTCGTGCGTGTCCGGGCCACCCTCGCCACCTCCGCCACCGCGCTCTCGGGCGACATTCCCGATTACGATCCGGTCGCGATGATCGATGCCAGCCAGCCAGTGGTGGGTGACGCCGACGATGTCGCCAACCCCGACATCTACGGCGCCGAAGTCGAGGGCGAGGTGCAGATCAAGAACATCGCCCTGCCCGCGACGTTCGTGCCCGCCCCCGCCATCTCGGACAAATCCGCCTCCGAGTTCGTGCGCCAGACAGTCGACAACCTGTTCGGCGAAGGCGGCGAGGGCGAAGTGTCGCTCGCCTATGCCCCCTCGGATACCGGAGTGCGCGACCTCGGCATCGTTTCGGACGGTGGGCTGTCGGGCGTCGCCGAGAATGTCTCGATCATCCCCAAGACCACCAGCGCCGAGGAAGCCGGGCTGGGTCGTTCCGAGCGCGTCATCACCGTGACGGGCGGGTTCAAGGAAGCGCTGCTCAAGAATGGCTTCGACGCCAAGACCTACGACATGATGGCGGCGAGCCTGCGCAATGTGCTGACCCCCGACAATGTCCGGGCGGGCGCCAAGTTGCGCATCCTGATGGGGCCGGCGCGCAACGAGCCGCGGCTGATTCCGCACCGGCTCAGCATCTACCTCCCCGACGCCAAGACCGGCACGATCAAGCATGCGGCGACCGCCGCGCTGACCGACCGCGGCAACTATGTGCTTGGCCTCGAGCCGCCGGTGATCGAGTTCCCCGAGGAAGATACCGAGGAGATCAACGTCAACAACCTGCCCTCGGTCTATCGTTCGATCTGGGAGACCGCGCGCAAGCACGACATCGACGATTCCATCACCTCGCGCATCGTCGCCATGTTCGCCTACGACATCGACCTGACCAAGAAGATCACCGCCGGCGATTCGATCGAGATCCTCGAGACCGAGAAGGATGCGACTGGCCACCAGGAACTGCTCTATGTCGGCCTGAAACTCGGCACCACGACCCGCGAACTGTTTCGCTTCCGCACCGATGACGGCACCGTGGATTTCTACGATCCCGATGGCGAGACCGGAAAACGCTTCCTCACCCGGCGGCCGGTACAGGGCGGCGGACGGCTCGCTAGCCGCTTCGGCAGCCGCGTCCACCCGATCTTCAAGACCCGCCGCATGCATACCGGCGTCGACCTTGCGACCAAGACCGGCACGCCGATCTATGCGTCGGGCGACGGCGTGGTGGAGAAGGCCCAGTGGGTGTCCGGCTACGGCAAGTTCGTCGAATTGAAGCACGTCAACGGCTTCGAGACCGGCTACGGCCACATGAGCCGGATCGCCGACGGCATGAAGCCCGGGGTGAAGGTGAAGCAGGGCCAGATCATCGGCTATGTCGGCTCCACCGGCAATTCGACCGGTCCGCATTTGCACTTCGAGATCAAGGTCAACGGCCGCTTCGTCGATCCGCTGAGCGTAAAGCTGCCGCGCGACAAGTCGCTGTCCGCCCAGTACGAGGGCAATTTCGAGCAGACCATCGCGCAGATCCGCGACCTGATGAGGCGCGACGCGGCGCCGATAACCGTCGCCTCGCTGAACTGAGGCTCATTTCCTCAGCTTGTTCTCCTGGGTGAACCAGGCGATGACCGCTGAAATCAGCGCCAGCGCCGCGTTGCAATACGCGATGGCGGCGAAGGCCGCGTTGTTGGCGGCAAGCCGCGCCGCTTCGGCGTCGACCGGCAGCGGCTTCTCGGTCTTCATGCCGAAGAACAGTGGCAGTTCGGCAAAGCCA
>JAGNNA010000454.1 GCA_017990895.1 Reyranella sp. | reverse complement strand
ATCGGAAAACTCAAGCAGTTCAGGCACGTCTGCACTCGCTTCGACCGCATCGCCCTGAACTACCTTGCCATGGCAAAGCTCGCTGCCGTACGACTTTGGCTCAGGCATTATGAGTCTGCCGCCTAGACAGATATTGTCGTCCTGAGCGCAGCGAAGGACCTTCCGAAGCGACCAAAGCACTCCCTTGCTGGCGTGAGATCCTTCGCTGCGCTCCAGGGTGGAGGTTACCCCGCCCGCGATGACAAAAAAGGCCGGCTCGCACTGCGCGGGCCGGCCTTTGTCCTTGGGCGCGCTATTTCTTCACGCTCTCGAGCGTCGGGAGGCGGTAGCGGTCCTCCGGGTCGTTCCAGCCCTTGAAGTTGGGTTTGCGCTTCTCCGCGAAGGCGGCGCGCGATTCCATCAGGTCGCTCTTGGCGCCATGCTCGTGCAGCGCGGCGGCGAGTCGCTGCTGGTCGGAGGTGGGGGTGGGGCGCATCTGGCGCATCATGTGCACCGTGTTCACGCGCGATGCCGGCGGTAGGGTGAGCAGGTGTTCGGCCATCGACATCGCCGTCGGCATGAGATCGGCGGCATCGACCAGACGGTTGACGAAGCCGATCTCGTAGAAGCGTTGCGCGGTGAAGCGGAAGCCCAGCGCCATCTCCATCGCCACCGGATAGGGCAGGTTGGCGATGTGGCCGTGATTGTAGCCGCCCAGAAGCCAGCGCTTGGCCTCGGACACCTCGAACACGGCCTCGCGCACGGCGACACGGAGATCGGTACGCTCGACCAGCATGAAGCCGCCGCCCATGGCGAAGCCGTTGATTGCGGCGATCACCGGTTTCTCGAGCTTGCCCGACATGAACGGGTCCTCGATCTCGGGTCGGCGGCCACCCGGCGCGCCGTCCTTCAGCGACTCCTTCATGTCCTCGCCGGCGCAGAAGCTGCGGCCGGCGCCGGTGAAGATCGCGACCTCGAGGTCCTTGTCGGTGCGGAAGGCATTCCAGGCTGCCGACAGTTCCGTCCGCATCTCGTGATTGAGCGCGTTCAGACGATCGGGCCGGTTCATCCGCACGACGAAGATCTGTCCATGCTTCTCGGTTTCGACGACACCCACGTGTTGCTCCTGTCTGTTCGGTGAGGCGGCCGGCTCAGCGCCGCTCGAAGTCGATACGTTCATCCACCGGCAAGCCGAGCAGGTGTCGGCGCAGGCAGTCGAGGCCGAGTTCGGTTGCGCCGATGCGTACCCAGTCGCGGCCGCCGACCAGGCGGGCCTGGCGCGTGACGGTGCCGCTCGCGTCGGCGAGGCCGATGCAGATGGTGCCGCCCATGTCCGGCCGATCGGCGCCCTCGTCGAGTTCGAGCAGGACGATCAGCGCGTGGCTGGCGCCGCTCGAGGCACGCAACGCCTTGGCCACACTCGCCGCCTGGTCGGGCGCGACCGCGGTGGCACCGAGTTCGGCAAGATCGCGCGCGATGGTGCCGCGCCGGAACGCCCGTTCGGCGCCGGGGAGCGGCGCGATGCGGGCGGCGAGATGGCCCCCGGTCACGGTCTCGGCGATTGCGAGGGTCGATCCGGTCGCCAGCAGCCTGCCCAGGATCACGCCTTCGATCGTCTGGTCGTCCTCGGCGACGATGAAGTTGCCCAGCCGCCTGCGCACCTCCGCTTCAGCCGGGGCCAGCAGGGCGGTCAATGCCGTCTCGTCGTCGGCGCGGAGCGCGAGCTTGGTCTCGAGCTGCGGATAGTGCGCCTGGAAGCCGAGCTTGATGCCACCCTCATCCTTGAAGACGTCCATGTCGCCCAGCATCTGGTCGGCACGCGATTCGCCGATGCCGAACGTGTGGAAGCGTTTCAGCCGCGTGACTCCCGTGACGCCGCTCATCGCCAGGATGCGCGGCAGCACCTGCTCGTCGATCATGCGGCGCATCTCGCGCGGCACACCGGGGGTGAAGAAGAAGCGCGCCTTGCCGATGGTGACGGCGAAGCCGCAGGCGGTGCCGATCGGATTGTCGATGAACTCGGCATTGGCCGGCAGCATCGCCTGCTTCACGTTGTTCGGCGGCATGACCCGGCCGCGCCGCGCATAGGATTCCTCCATGCGCTTCATCCAGTAGTCGCTCAGGACCAGCTCGACGCCGCAGGCCTGGGCCGCGATCTCCTGCGAGAGGTCGTCGACGGTGGGCCCCAGCCCGCCGTTCACGATCACCGCGTCGGCGCGCTCACCGGCCTGGTGAAAGGCCTTCAGCAGGCTTTCGCGATCGTCGCCGACCGTGGTGCCCCAGTGCACGCCCAGCCCGACCTCGACGAGGCGGCGGGCGATGTGGCTGTAGTTGGTGTTGATGGTCTTGCCGGTGAGGATCTCGTCGCCGGTACAGAGGATTTCAACGCGCATGCACGGAATTATCGGCTAACGTCCGGCGGAAAGCGAGGGAGAGAAACGTCATGACCGTCCTGTCATCCGATCTGCGAGAGGCGCTGGCCAGGGTCGGCACCTCGACCCTGACCGGCGTGCTCAACAAGCGCGGCCTGCGCAGCATGACCCTGTACGATGTGTGGCCGATGCGGCCGGAGCAGCCGCGCATGGTCGGGATCGCCTTCACCATGCGCTTCATCCCCTCGCGCGAGGACAAGGACGGGCCGACCTCGACCAACCGCTCGATGGTGCAGCCGCAGGCGATGGAGGAGTGCCCTCCGGGTCACGTGCTCATGATCGACTCACGCGGCGATTCGCGCGCGGCGTCGGCGGGAGATCTCTACGTGGGCCGGCTGAAGGCGCGCGGCGCCGCCGGCATCGTCACCGACGGCGGCTTCCGCGACACCGACGGCGTGCACAAGACGGGATTGCCGGCCTATCACCGCCGCCCGTCCTCGCCGCCGAGTCCGATCGCCCATCGTCCGGTCGACCTCAACCTGCCCATCGCCTGCGGCGGCGCTGCCATCTATCCCGGCGACGTGATCGTTGGCGACCGCGACGCGGTGCTCGTGATCCCGCCCGACATCGTCGAGGCGGTGGCCCAGGAGGCGCTCGACACCTATGCCTACGAGGAGTTCGCCGAAGCAGAAGTCGCGCGTGGGCGGTCTCTCAAGGGGTTGTTTCCCGTGGCGGGAGAAGACGCGAAACGCGACTTCGAGGCGTGGAAGGCGCGGGGGAAGAAATAGCACTCATGTCATCCTGAGCGCAGCGAAGGATCTCACGCCAGCAACGGCGTCCTTCGGTCGTTCCGTTAGGTCCTTCGCTCCGCTCAGGACGACTCGGAGAGCGACGTCCTGATCTCCAGGCCGTTCTTCAGGGTCAGCGTCACCGGCGTGCGCTCGGCGATGTCGGCCATGCGCTTCTTCTGCTCGTCGTCGACGGCGCCCTCGATGGTGAGGACCCGGTCGATGCGCTGCCTGTCGCCGTCGCGGCTGAAATGGATGTCGGCATGCACCGCCGTCACCGGCCATTGCTTGCGCTCGGCATACATGCGGAGCGTGATGACGGTGCAGGCGCCCAGCGCCGCAGTGAGGAGATCATAGGGGGCGGGGCCGGCATCCGCGCCGCCCAGTTCCGGCCCTTCGTCGGCCGTAAGCTTGTGATGTCCGCCATGGCCGGTGGCGATGGCCGTCACGTAGTTGGTCGTGCCGATGCTTGCCTTTGCGTGTGCCATGTCGCCGTCGTCGCCTCCCGATGATG